>JAERRP010000189.1 GCA_016735415.1 Desulfobacterales bacterium
GCCCACGTCAACGAGATAAGCCAATCGGCTGATAACCTCAGAGAGGATTTTTGCCGCAATTTCGCGCTGGTGGCCTTTGAGATCCAGGGCCCGGGCATGATCGAGGGCGTCGGCGGCGCTGAAGGCGCTGAAAGCCGGCAGGGTGAGGTTGCCGACCCTTACATGGCGGGCAGCTGAATTAAGCCGGGTGCCGTCACAGGCGGCGCAGGGTTGCGAGCGCAAATAGGGCCTGAGTTCATCGCGGGTCCGGGCGTCCCGGGCCTCTTCCCAGCGTCGCTGCAGAACGGGGATTAGACCTTCAAACGGGCGGGCATGGGTTTGGCGTCGCTCGTTTTCGTGAAAAAAGAAAGAAATGGCTTCCTTCCCGCTGCCGTACATCAGAACGGTTCTAAAATGGGGTGGAAGGTCCTGGTAGGGTCGAAACACGTCGGTGTGGTAATGGGCGGTCAAGGCCTCCAAAAATTCCAGGAAATGGACCGAGTGCCGGTGCGCCCATGGCTTTACAGCCCCTTCGCGCAGGGATAGATTCGGATTGGGAACAAGCAGTTCCGGGTCGAAGGCTTCCCGCAGACCCAATCCATCGCACGACCGACAGGCCCCGTGGGGCGAATTGAATGAAAAACTGGCAGGGGTCAATTCCGGCTGGCTGATGCCACAGGTCGGGCAGACCGCATTTTCACTGAACGACATTTGCGGGCCGTCGACGGCTTCGACCAGCGCATCGCCGCCGGTCAGGGCAATGGCCAGTTCAAGTGAATCCGCCAGCCTGTTCCGGAACGTCGGTCGTACGATCAGGCGGTCGACCACCACCTCGATACTACGGATGCTGTGCTGGCCCAGCCGGGCGCTATCCTCCAGCTCGCAGATCTGATCGTGGTTTATCCGCACGCGGGCAAAACCCTCCCGGCGCAACCGCTTCAGCAACTGCCCGTGGTGAGCGGGTTCATCCCGCACGACCGGGGCGAAAATCATCAGGCGGGTACCGTTCTCCAACCGGAGCAGACGGTTAATGAACTGGTCGAGGGACTGGGCCTGGATCGGATGGTTGCATTGAGGGCAATGCGGGATACCGACACGGGCATAAAGCAGGCGCAGATAGTCGGCGATCTCCGTCAGCGTCCCGACGGTGGAGCGTGGGTTGCGGCTGGCCGATTTCTGCTCAATGGCAATCGCGGGCGATAGACCTTCAATGATTCGACTTCGGGTTTTTCGAGGCGCTCCAAAAATTGTCGTGCGTAGGCCGAGAGGGATTCGACGTAGCGCCGCTGGCCTTCGGCATAAAGAGTGTCAAAAGCCAGGGTCGATTTTCCGGATCCGGACAGTCCGGTAATGACGATAAGCTGATTGCGCGGCAAGTCCAGGTTGACGCCCTTCAGGTTGTGTTGCCGGGCACCGCGAATTTTTATCCAGTGGGAACTCATGGGTACAGAAGGCTGACCTTAGGATGATGTTAGCGGTTGTGGTTTAACCGCGATTATAGAGCGTCGTAATTTTCAGATCAAACAAAAACCAAATGGAAAACGGCAGGTTGCGGTGAATCCCGATAATTAATTAGAATTTGATTTGGAAAGGATAGAAATAAGAGAAAATAAACGAAAAACGTAGAAAATAAAAGATCACGATTTTGTTGATAATTGGTGCTCAGACGCGGATATCCTTAAAATCCCTACGAAAAATTATGTTGAAAAAATGTTTGTATTTAAAGATAGTTGTGGCAAGGTGCATAAATATATATAATAAATACAATGAGATAAAAATTGTTCATAACTTTGGACGAAATAGAGGTCAAATCGATATGATCCGGTTTGACTTCCCGACGCCGTTCCCATAGAAGGAGCCCTGTTTTCTCGCGGAAGCTTACTCGTAATCAAAGCTAAATCCCCGACACAGACAATTATCATTGCTATTATTGCTAAATTTTCGTTAGCTTAGGCCTCTTACGGCCGTTGCGATACCTCGTTCAATCCGGATGCGGGCAGAATATGGAAAAATACTGGAACAGGATTAAATCGGCCCTCAAAGACACGATTCCCCTGCACAGCTTCAGAATGTGGATCGAACCCCTGGCCATCCACAAGGACGCCGCCGGTATGCTCATCATTGAATGCCCCAATGCATTTTCGCTGCGACGTGTGCAGGACCATTACAGCCAGGAAATCCAGAATGAAATCAAACGTCTGACAGGTCAAAACTGCCAATTCTGCATCGCCAGCGACCCGAACGCATCCTCGCCTCTGACCGGGGATATGGCCGTCGACCCGCAGCTTGTCCTCCCCGAAATAAACAGGCGTGTATCCGCCGGTCGTTTTCTGCGCCGGGATTTCACCTTCGACCAGTTCGTCGTGGGCCGGAACAATGACTTCGCTTATTCAGCCTCCCTGTCGCTGGCCTCCAACCGCCATACGCCTCAAAATTGTCTTTTCCTGCTTTCCGATTCTGGATTGGGAAAAAGCCACCTGACCCAGGCCATCGGCCACCATATTCTGAAGGCCTGTCCCGAGGAACGTGTGTATTACACCACGGCCGAGGATTTCAGCAATGAAATGGTAACGGCCTTCCGAAACGACAGTCTGGAGCAATTCAAAGGCAAGTACCGCTCCCAATGCGATGTGCTGTTGCTGGAGGACGTACACCATCTGGGCGGTAAGGAACGCACCCAGCAGGAGCTTTCGGCGACCCTCGATACATTGTTTGAATCCGGGAAAAAGATCATTTTTTCAAGCTGTTATTGCCCATCAGAAATTCCGCGGCTGACCGACAGGTTACGCTCCCGTTTCACCTATGGCCTGATCTCGAATATCGACCCGCCCAATTTTGGAACCCGG
>JAERRP010000180.1 GCA_016735415.1 Desulfobacterales bacterium
CTTTTTGGGATTTGGGCTCACGGTTGCGGGGTGGGGTTGTAAAGGCGATACCAAAGGCAAAACCGAACCGGTTGTTACCAAAAAGATTGCCTCCACATCCAAAGCGAAATCGAAAGCGGCCCCGCCGGTCCAAAAGGATTCGGCCCGCAAGGACGCGGCTAAATCGCCAGACGCCCAAAAAGCGTCCAAGCCAGCCCATATGGCCCGCCTGCCCTACAACCCGGTCGGTAAGCTGGACCCCTTTAAACCTTTGTTTAAGGAAGAGCCCAAACCCAAAGAGGAGAAGCTCGCGCGACCTAAAAAACCAGAACGACCGCGCACGCCGCTTGAGAAACTGGACTTGGGCCAACTCAAGCTTACCGCCATTGTATTTTCGAAAAAACGTCCGCGCGCCATGGTGGAAGAGGCCACCGGAAAAGGTTATGTTGTCGAGATTGGCACGCCCATCGGGATTGAACGCGGGCAGGTAACCGATATCACACGGGATCGCATTGTTATCGAACATCTTAAAACTGATGATTTCGGTAACACCGCTCCCTTCCGCCGCGAATTAAAACTTCTGAAACCGTCTGGAGATTGATCAGAATGAGATCCTCCGTATTAATAACGAGCCGATTTGAAACCTTGTTGCGTCTATCCATTCTTGCTGCTCTGGCTTTGTTTGTCTGCAGCTGTGCTGCCAGCAATCCTGCGGCACAGGGACAAGACGCTGCCCAGGCCGGCGCCGCCGGACTCAAACAGATTCATTCCCTTGCGGTTACTGAGGATGCTCAAAAAGCTTACCTGACCATTGAGGGCAGCTCCGATCTTCTTTTTTCCGATATCCGCAAGTCGTCACCGCCCACCGTGACTTTTTATTTTCCAGGAACGGAACTCATCGACATCCGTGCCGATTATCAAGTGGGCAGCGACCCGATCCAAGACATACAGACATCGGAAGTGGTTGCGGACGGCCATACCGCTAAAGTCACTGTAAATCTTACTCAGGATGCCGTCTACACCGTTGATCAGGGGCCCAATGGCATCACCGTGGCCTTTTCACGCAATGCCCTGATTGAAGAAGAAACACTCGCAACCGATGTAACCACAGCGCCAATCGATGCACCCACGACGGCCAGCGATGCGATTGATCCGCAACTGCTGGAAGCCGCCGCCAAAGGCACCTGTATCGAGATGTTGGATTTCAAGGAACAGACGGACGGCGTCGAAATCGTTATTCTGGCCGACGGCACCATTACCGACTACTCGGCCTTTACCGTCGATAACCCCCCGCGCATTGTTTTTGACATTTACGACATCAACAGCCCTTACAAAGGCCTCCAGAAAATTGAAATCCAATCCAAATGGGTCAAAGGGGTCCGGCATTTCTGCTATCCGGACAAGCTCAGGGTCGTTTTGGACACCGATCGCAGCTACCTCACCACATTCACTTCCAAGCCCATTAAAAACGGGCTTCTCATCAGCGTTGCGGAAGCCAAACCAATATTGGATGATGCGTTGGTGCAAACCGTCGCCGCTGATACGGCGGATACCGTGGTGCCCGCCCCAACTCTGGTAGAGACGGTGGTGATCGAGACGGCCGAAATACGTCCTGCGGTAGACGAACCCCTGCCCCTGCAACTGGCGACAACGGAAACATCCGCGGAGGCCCCGGTGGAAGAAGTCCAGACCGTCGTCATCGCATCGGATGAAACCAATGCCGGGGAGCAGACCGCCTGGCTTAACAAGCTCGAGTTCACCAGTGTGGAAGCGGGGGCGTCTTTGGTCAGCATCGGAACGACCCACACGGTTCGCTACGATATGGAGCGGCTGTCCGATCGCAAACTGCAATTGAAACTCTTTAACACCCGCATCCCCCAATACCGTAAGCGTCCTTTGATTACCACGCGTTTTAAAAGTGCGGTTGACCGGATAACACCGATTCAGACCGATCAGATGGTCGACCATGCCTTGGTGGTATTCGAACTGCGAGAAGGTGTGCCTTTCGAAATCGCCCAAGTGGACAATTTTATCAATATTCGTTTTGCACCCTCCGCCGTGCCCCCCAAACCCCCCGAAAAATCGGAATCACCGGAGTGGAAAAAGGCTCTGGAAGGGACGGTTGAAGAGCCTGCCGCTGTAGATGCCACCCCCTCACCTGCCCCGCATACCGACAACATGACGGCCTCGTCTTCGCCATCGGCGGCCATCCAGGAGCTTGCCGCAGACACCACGAGGGTGGACGCTAACGCTTTGCGACCCCCGAAAATCTATACCGGCGAAAAAATCGCGCTTAATTTTTTCGATACGGATATTCGCAACGTTTTCCGGATTATTGGTGAAATATCCGGCGAAAACTTCGCCATCGATAAAAATGTCAGTGGCAAGGTGACGCTTCAGTTCGACAGGCCGGTTCCCTGGGATCAGGTCCTCGATCTGGTTCTCAAGATGAACCAGCTTGGTCTTAAAAAGGAAAACGGCATCTTCCGGATCGCCACCCAGGCAACCCTCGCCCGGGAAGAGCAGCTTGAACAACAAAAACTCGAAAGCCGACGCTCGGCCGAAGAACAGCAGGAGCTCGTCACCGAATTCTTCCTGCTGAGTTATATCAGTGCCCAGGAAACCGCCTGTGCCCATCTGGCCGCTTCCTGCGACGGTGGTTCGACCGACGTGGGATGGCCGAGCAAGTTCAGCCCGCGCGGGTCCATTTCGGTCGACAACGCCAAGAACATGATCCTTGTCAATGAAATTCCGAGTGCCATCGAACGGATTCGCACCATCATTCGTATTTTGGACCAGGTGACGCCCCAGGTGCTGATCGAGGCGCGCATTGTCGAGGCCAGCAGCGATTTCCGTCGCGACGTCGGTTTTGACTGGGGCACGATTTCCATCGGTGAGTTTGACCTCGGCGACGCTTTCACGGTGACCGGTATCGATATGCAAGCCGATAACATCCCGACGGATGCTCTGGACAACGGCGCGATTCAATGGGGACTCAGTAAAATCGGGGGAACCTCGTTTGATATTATCGATGCCCGGATTCAGGTGGGTGAAACCGAAGGGAAGACACGCACCATTTCCGCGCCCAAAATTCTGACCCTGGACGGCCGCACGGCCATGATCCAGCAGGGTTTCCAAATTCCCTACCTAGAGCGCGATTCCGCCGGTGGCTCGTCGGTCGAGTTCCAGGATGTCGATCTGGAACTCTCGGTGACCCCCAATGTAACCCCGGACAACCGCGTCCTGATGGTGGTGGATATCAAAAAGGATGACGTTCTGGATGTGACCTCAACCCAACCGCCCCTGAGCACCAACAGCGTGCATACGGAGCTGCTCATGGACGACGGTGAAACCGTTGTGATCGGCGGCGTTATGAAGGCCAATACATCGGAAGCCGGCGAAGGGATTCCGGGATTGCGCAAGATTCCGGCCTTGGGATTCTTTTTTGGATTCAATAATAAAAATGACAACCAGACCGAACTGTTGATTTTCCTGACGCCCCAAATCGTCCAGCTGGCCCAGAAGGAAATTCAGGCCGAGAAGTTCTGAAACCCGGGAAAAACCAACCCCGCGACCGACAAGGTCGTTTCTCAAAATTAAAAACCCCCGCCGACCGCGGGGGTTTTTTTGTGGGATAAATCGCCGGGCGCTGGCGGTTTCGATCCGGATGGGTGTTTGCGGCGCTTGCGGTTACGCCCAAATGGGGTCATGCTCACATCTGGGTTTAGCGGCTTCACGCATCACGGATGCAACCCGATTACGGAACGAGGATGGCGATTTCGCGGGCCGCCGTTTCCGCGATGGTCGAATCGGGGGCCAGCTCAATCACCTTGCGATAGTTCGTTAAGGCCAAATCCTTGAAACCGGCCATGCGGTTGGCGTGCGCCAAATCCAGATAGAGTTCCGGCCATTTGGGCGCAACCGCCTGCACCTTATCGAAATACTTGAGTGCTTCGATGGGCTCATCCGTTGCAAGATAGGTCAGTCCGAACGCGCGCGCGTTCAAGACGTAGATTCGATCCTTGGGGATGCCGGAGGCGTAGTAATCGGAAACCTGGCTGAAATATTGCCGGGCCTTAATATATTGCCCTTTCTGGTAGTAGGCCCATCCAAGATTGTATTTGGGATAGTGCGGCGTTAAATAGATATCGAAGCCTTGGTCTTCGATCAGCCTCTGCAATACCTCAATGGCCTTGTCATACTGATGGTCCGTGCTGTACACCACCCCCAGGCTGTTCCTGGCCGGTCCCATGTCCGGCTTGAGTTCGATTGCACGGTTAAGATGCTGGATGGCTTTTTCGTAGTTTTTTTTCTGCTTATACGCCAGACCGAGGCTATAGTGCGTTTCGGGATTCGGCTCATAAATGGCCAGTGCATCCAGATAGGCCCGCAGCGCTCGTGTGATATTTCCCTGGCGGCTATAGGCATCACCTAAACGACGATGGGCTTCAGCATCATTTTTGGCCATTTCGCGTTTATACGTGGTTAGCGCGCAGCCTGAAAAGATCAGCAGGGCCGAAACGGTCAACAGGATAATCCCTCGACAGGTCGTTTTCATAGTCCCTATATCCTTATCTCTGGTTCCTGACCATCAAAGGCCGGCAGGGTTGCAGATGCACACAGCGGCCTTAAGCCCGCTGGATTTTCAGGGTATGGGCCTCATATCAGACAGCCGATTCAAACCTCAATCAGCATGAGGTCAAGGAAACACTGCCGTGTGACAAGGCGGCATCAACGTTCGGCAAGCCCCAGGATGGCCGCAATTTCCCGTGAGACATGCTCGACAAATTCCTGGAAGGCCTCACCTTCAAGGGGTTTTCCGGGTTCAGGGAAGCGGTCCAGTTCAGAGGGCTTTACGAGGATCGGGGCGTTGATCAGTTCCCGGCGTGGTTTCACCTGAAATTCTTCCGGGAAACAATTTTGAAAATACATATCCTGAAAACCGCTGAATTTCAGTGCATGGGCCGTTGAGTCCACGATGGCGGTTTCATGGTCGCTAACCAATCCGCGTTTTCTGGCCTGGACCAGTCCCGCCAGGCATTCACCGCCATGCGTACAGGCAATATGGCCGTTTCGATTGGCGCGCAACCCCCAGTCCATGATTTCCTGTTCGGAAACCTCGATAAAACAGGTGTGCTGGCCGTCCGCTCGCCGGTTGTACTGTTCGACGAGCTTTATAACGCGCGGCATGGAAACCGGGTTGCCGATCATGGCCGCCTGGGCCACACTGGCTTTGACGGTAACGGGGTTGAAACGGCGTTTGGCCGGATCAGGCTCTCTGTAGTAGCGGTACACCGGGTTGGCGTGCGCCGATTGAACGCCGAAAATTCGGGGGAGGTGGTTGATGATACCCGCATCAAAAAACTTGAGAAACCCCCGCATGACGGCCGTAATATTGCCGGCATTGCCGATTGGGACCACAACAACCAAATGCTTCAGATCATACTCCAGGTCCTGGGCAATTTCGTAGGCATAGGACTCCTGGCCAAGTATCCGCCAGGCATTCTTGGAATTAAGCAGGGCCACCCGATAGTGATCGGATAATTTTTCAACCACTTTCATGCAGTCGTCGAATACGCCCGGGATTTCAAATACACGCGCGCCGCTGCCGAGCGGTTGAGACAGTTGCTGCGGTGTGACTTTTTTATGGGGCAGCAATACGGCCGACTTGATGTTGTTCTGCAAATAGGCGGCATAAAGGGCGGCGGCGGCGGAGGTGTCGCCGGTGGAAGCGCAGATGGCCAGCACATCGGAGATCATCCCGGTGTCGAGCATGTATTTAATAAAACTGAAAGCACTGGCCATCCCCCGGTCCTTGAAGGAGGCGCTGGGATTCTGCCCATCGTTCTTGAAATAAAATCGCAGCCCGACCGATTCCTGAAGCGAGCGGTTAGCCTCGATCATGGGCGTGTGCCCCTCGCCCAGATACACGACACTTTCCAGCGGGATAACCGGGCCGAGGAATTCATGGTAGCGGTAAATGCCCTTTAACGCCGGGATGGAGAGCATTTTGCGATAATCAAAAATCTGGTGCCAGGTTTCTGCCGAGCGGCGTTTGAGGCGCGCCCGTTCGGAATCTTCGATCAGGAGAACTTCGTGGCACCGGGGGCAGACATAGTGCAGGGCCTCGATGCCAAAGGTGTCCCCGCAGCCTAAACAGCGATACACCAGTTCGCCTTCAGGCGCAGGCAACAGATAGGGTTTAATGAAAGAGGGGAATTGTTCTATTTTCACGGAACCAGCTTCTCCATCCCATTCATATAAGGTCTGAGGGCTCCAGGAATAACGACGGAACCGTCGGCTTGCTGGCAGTTTTCCAATAGCGCTGCAAATGTTCTTCCCACGGCAAGGGCGGAGCCGTTGAGGGTGTGGACAAATTGAGTTCCTTTTTTACCCTTGCGCCGAAAACGGATATTGCCGCGCCGTGCTTGAAAATCCTCAAAATTGCTGCAGGATGAAATTTCGCGGTAGACACCCTGGGCCGGCATCCAGACTTCGATATCATAGGTTTTGGCGCTTGAAAAACCCAGATCGCCCGTGCACAGGTTAACCACGCGATAGGGCAGCTCAAGGGTTTCCAATATGATCTCGGCATCCCTCAAAAGTGCTTCCAGCTCAACATAAGAGGACTCCGGCAAAACAAATTTAACCAGTTCCACCTTGTTGAACTGGTGCTGCCGGATCAGCCCCCGCGTATCCTTGCCGTGTGAACCGGCTTCGGAGCGAAAGCAGGGGGTATAAGCCGTATAGTAGATGGGCAATTGATCTTCCGACAATATTTCGCTGTGATGAATGTTGGTGACCGGCACTTCGGCCGTGGGGATCAGGAAATAATCCCAGCCCTCGAGTTTAAAAAGATCCTCTTCAAACTTGGGCAGTTGCCCGGTATGGGTCAGGCTTTGGCGGTTCACGATGAACGGCGGCAGGACTTCGGTGTAGCCGTGATCAGCGGTGTGCTGATCCAGCATGAAACTGATGAGGGCGCGTTCCAGCCGGGCGCCGGCACCGAAATACAGGGGGAAACGCGCACCGGTGATACGGGCCGCCCGTTTAAAATCAAGAATGCCAAGTTTTTCGCCAATGTCCCAGTGCGCCTCCGGCGTAAAGTCAAATTGAGGCGGGGTTCCGAAGGGTTTAATCTGGGGATTGTCGTTTTCGTCCTTACCCACCGGAACACTTTCATGCGGTGGATTGGGGATGCGCATCAAAATGGTCTGGATCCGCCCTTCCGTCTCGGCCAGGCGGTTATCGAGCGTTTTAATCTGATTCGCCACTTCGCGCATTTCAGCCACGGGTTTGTCTGCGGGGAGGCCCTCTTTCTTCATTCGGGCGATTTCTTCGGAGGCGACATTGCGCTGGTGGCGTAATGTTTCGATTGTTAAAAGATGGGTTTTACGGCGGTCATCGAGCGCGATGAGTTGCTCCCAGTCGACCGTTTCACCCCGGTTGGCAATGGCCGTTTTAATATGCGCCAAATTTTTACGGATACCCTTGATTTCAAGCATTTTTATGCCTATAGTCTAAAGTTATTCTCATTATTATAATGAGTTAGTGAGGAGGAGCGGTTAAAAAGTTAACATCTGTGTTTTTTTTAGTCAATTATTATTGCGGGTTGAATCAGATGCTCACCACCGGTTGAGATGATTCAACCATTGACAGTTTGGGGGTTAAAATATGGAGGAAATTCGGGAAGCGAAACAGGCATTGCGGGCAAAAGTAGAGAAAGCTGTTCAGGAATTGGAGGCTCAGGATCTCGATAACAAACTCGAAATAATTCGTGAGCGCCTGTTTGACTTTGCCAATTTTCTGGAAGCCCGCATTGTCTTGCTTTATGTCAATGCACCGAATGAAGTCCCCTCGATGGAAATTATTAAGAAAACGGTTGATATCGGTAAAATCGTTGTTCTTCCTGCTTTCAATGCTCAAAAAAATGCCATCAAATTGATGAAGTTCGACAACCCGAACACCGACCTCATCATGGGGCCGCGCCAGATCCTCGAACCAAATCCCCAACGCTGCCGGAAGGTTCCGCTGGAATGTATCGACATCGCCATTATTCCGGGCGTGGCCCTCGATGAAAAGGGGGGACGACTGGGTGCGGGCGATGGCTATTACGACCGCCTGATTCCCAAATTGCCAATAACGACACGCAAGGTATCGCTGGCCCTCGAAGAACAGATCTTTCAACAAGTCCCCATGGAGTCCCACGACAAGTACGTTGATATCATCATTACGGATAGGCGGGTCATTTATAAAATTTAAGACCCTCTATTACCGGCCCTTCCCGAAAATTGATTGCCGGATCCCGGAAAATCCCTGTGGCACAATAAAAAGCGTCGGTACTTGTGTCGTTGCTGTTCCAACCCTTATTGGGATGATCAACCATCGCGTCGATACTATTTATTAGGATTCAGCGTCTTTGCCAGAGAATGAAGATTGGGCTCCTCACCCACGGCGATCAGGGTATCGCCGGCGGCAATGAGCGATTCGAACGATGGATTGAACAGCATTTCTCCGGTTGCTTTCTCAATGGCGATAACAATAAGGTTGTAGCGTTGCCGAATACCGGAGTCCTTGAGGGTTAAACTGGCCAGGCGTGAGGCCCCACTAACCGGCAGCTCCTCCATCAGGATATCCTTGCGTTTGGTACTCAAGGCAAAATCAAGAAAACTGGTTACCTTGGGACGCAGGATTTTTTGGGCCAGGCGCAGGGCACCCACCTCGTAAGGGCTTTCCACGGTTGTGGCGCCGGCGGCCTTGAGCTTGTCTTTGGAACGATCCTCGCCGGCGCGGGCAATGATGTCCAGGTGAGGATTTAGTTGACGCGCGGTAAGTACCAGGAAAACATTGTTCGTGTCCGTGGCCAAGGCCGAAACCAGGCCCCTGGCTTTCTGAATACCGGCCTTGATAAGCGTGGTCTCCTCCGTGGCATCGCCCGCAACATACAGCACACCATCTTCTTCCAGCGCCGCGGCCAGATCAGGATTATTATCGATGACAACGATATCGGATATCTTGCGTCTAAGATTTCTAACCAGTACGCGACCGATTCGACCGTAACCGCATATGATATAGTGATTCTTCAGCCGTTTGATTTTTTGATCCAATCTTCTTCTCCCCATGATCTGCCGGATTTGTCCTTCAACCATCAACTGCACAACCGCCCCGGCGACATACACGCTGAAGCCTACGCCGGTCAGCACGATAAAAATAGTAAAGACGCGACCAACAAGGTCGACTTGGCGCACTTCTCCGTATCCGACCGTCGAAATGGTGATGACGGTCATGTACAGAGAATCCATAAAATTCCAGCCCTCGATCAGCATATAACCAAAAGTGCCGATAATTAGAATCAGAAAGGCCAGAATCAGTGAAACGATAAGGTGCCGGACACGGTTCATGGAAAAGTGATGGATCCTTTTCGATATTATGCTTGTTCAATAGGTCAATTGCTTGTAAAAAATCAATGGTCTTTTGGTTACTGCGAACCGGTACGCCATACGCCAATCTGTGCTCAGGGCCGCTTGACGAGCATTGGGGCGACTGTTAAAGGAAAAAGCGATATGTCGTGGGATGAGATGAAATACGCCCGGCGGCGGGAGGAGATGGTCCGGCGCCAGATTGAGGCGCGCAATATAGTCGCTCCTGCGGTCTTAGCGGCCATGCGCAAAGTGCCGCGGCATTTATTCGTCAGCGAGGCCCTGCGGCATAAAGCCTACGAGGATTATCCGCTACCGATTGGAGAACAACAGACCATCTCCCAACCCTTTATCGTCGCGGAAATGACCCAGGCGCTGGATCTGCGTTCAAACGATCGCGTGCTGGAGATTGGCACCGGCTCCGGGTACCAGGCCGCCATTTTGGCTGAGATCGCTTATCGCGTTTATACCATTGAGCGCCTGCACCCGCTTTATATCCAAGCACGCCGGTTGTTCGATATACTGCAGTATCACAATATCGTGACACGGTATTCGGATGGTACCAAGGGCTGGCGGGAGCAAAGCCCTTTTGATGCCATCATCGTTACGGCCGGCGCTCCGAAAGCACCGGAGACCCTCATCAATCAGCTGGCCGCGGGCGGGCGCATGGTCATCCCGGTTGGCGATCGATATGCACAGGACCTGATTAAAATCACCAAAAATAAGCAGGGCGTTCACCAATACAGCCTGGGTGGCTGCCGCTTTGTTAAGCTGATCGGCGAGGAAGGCTGGGGAGGAGGTTAGGGCGGGACGGCTGAATACAAATGCTCCCGGAAGACACGTGCTAAGGGCGACTCGGTGCGGCGGTTATCCCGAACCAAATAGAATTTTCGCTTGAGATCGAGCCCTTTGATATCCAGGGCCGCTAACGTTCCGCAACGCAGGCCCTCCTGCACGGCCTGCATCGATAAAATCGATACCCCCATGCCGCTTTTAATGCCTTGCAGGACGGCGGCCGTGCTCCCCATTTCGGCAACGATGTTGAAATCTTCCACTTTGCGATTGATTTTCTGAAGACCTTGCTTGAAGGCTTTTAATGTGCCGGAGCCCGATTCACGCAAAATAAACGGTTCGGTGTGCAATTCATCGATATGAACCGACTGGGCCTGGCCCCAACGATGTCCGCACGGCACCACCAACCGCATCGTATCGGTTGCTATCGCAGCGTACTGAAGATAACGCTCCTCATAATGGGCGCCAATCACGCCCAATTCAACTTCACCACTGAGGGTCTTGTGAATGATGTCTCGTGAGTCGCCAATCGTCAGCTTCAATCTGATCTGGGGGAAAATGGTTTTAAAACCACCGATAATAGAGGGCAAAAGGTAATTACCGGGAATTGTACTACCGCCGATGGCCAGTACCCCGCGGTAACGGCCGTGATATTCAGCTAAGGCATTTTCCGTTTCGTCCCTCAGATCCAATAATTGCTTCGCATACTGATACAGCAGTTTCCCGCTTGGGGTCGGGAGCGCCTGCTTTGCCAGTCGTTCAATCAGAATACAGTCAAAATGGCGTTCAAGCTCTTTGATATGGCTGCTGACGGTAGGCTGGGACAGGTGAACCGCATGGGCCGCTTTGGAAAAGCTTTTCAGCTCAATGACGTTGCAGAAAATGTGAAGCTGCCATAAGTCCATCAGCTTGAGGGGTGCGAAGGGGCAAACTTTTGCTGAAGTTTTTGATTGACGATTTTGGGAACCATGCCGGTAATATTTCCGCCGAAGCGTGCCGCTTCTTTGATAATTGAAGAACTCGTGAAAATCCAGCGCAGCCCCGTCATTAGAAAAACCGTCTGGATCTCACGATTCAAGCGACGATTCATGAGCGCCATCTGGAATTCGTACTCGAAATCGGACACGGCGCGCATTCCCCGCAGTATCGCCTGAGCCCCTCGTTGCAGGGCATAATCCACGAGCAAGCCGTCAAAGGTGTCAATCTCAACGCTGCCAAAACCCTTCAGGCTGGCATGCAGCATTTCTTTTCTTTCTTGGATGGAGAACAGGGGCGCTTTAGCCGGGTTGTTTAGAATACCGACAACGATCCGATCAAAAATTTTCAATCCTCTCACGATGATGTCGATGTGACCGTTTGTAACGGGATCGAAAGAACCGGGATAAATTGCCAGTTTTAAAGACATACCGACTTGTCGTCCTTTCGGATTAAAAGCTGCGAAAAAAAACAAACGGCCCCATCGCCTTCTTTTTTTGGCCCGGTGACGGTGTTGCGTCAATGGCCCTATACAACCCGCATGCAACCATTGACGCGCTTTGTATCCAAACCAAAATCCGACGCAATATCAGGCCAACTTATTTTTTTTATGGCCCGTGCCTGTAAAACGACTTGGCAATTTGCAATGACTTTATTTAAGGCGGTGGCCGGCGGGGCAATTCTGAAGGGCCTATATCATAATACGTAAAAAAGTGACAAGTGTTTTTCCGTAGCGGCGCTGGTCCCAAAGTGTAAGGCTGTTAGCCGCCGGGTCGATTCTTTCCTGTTGATGATGTTCCAGCACAATCAGTCCGCCGGATTTCATAGCACCACTTTCGATCAGATGGCGCAAGGTCAAGGCCACCAAACCTTGATTGTAGGGCGGGTCGACAAAGGCGTAGCCAAATTGGAGGGCGCGTGCCGCTAAGCAGCGAAGGTTATGTTCCGCATCCCAACGGATGATATCCCACTGGTTAGAATTTCCAAGCGGTTCTAGATTCGCTTGCATACATTCCAGGGCCAGAGGGTGCTTGTCGATGAAAACGGAATGATCCGCTCCTCGGCTGAGGGCTTCAATTCCCATGGCGCCAGTCCCGGCGTAAATATCGAGTACCTTTTGACCACGGATGTCAGGCCCGATAATATTAAATATGGTTTCACGCAAACGGTCAGACGTCGGACGAATCCATCGACCTCGGGGCGCGCGAATTCGACGGCCACGATATGTGCCTGCAATAATCCGCATAGGCGACTCTATAGATCAAGTTGTTTCAGTTTTTTATGCAGATAGCTCCGGCCGACCCCGATTTTCATGGCCGTCCGGGTGACATTGCCATTATTTTCCGACAATTTGCTGCGGATATAGGCCTTTTCGAAGGCCTTTTTGGCATTTTTGTAATCTTCAATCGAAAAGTACTTCTCTATCTGTACAGACGACGCAATCGTGTTTGTATGATAGCTGAGGGGGATATCTTGGGGATGAATCATTTTAGCCGGTACCAGTATGACCAGGTGCTCAATGAGGTTTTTTAGCTCCCGAACATTTCCGGGCCATGGATAGCGCGTCAATAATTCAAGCGCGGCGGACGTGATTTCTTTGCGCTGATCACCGTTTTGCCGCGCGCATTCATCCAGAAATAGATCCGCCAGCAGCGGTATGTCTTCCACCCGTTGCCGCAAACTGGGGACCTCAATCGGAACCACGTTGAGGCGATGATAAAGATCTTCGCGAAAACGTCCTGCATTTATCTCTTCACGGAGGATTTTATTGGTGGCGGCGATCACCCGCACATCGACACTCAGAACCCGGCCACCGCCCACACGTTGAAATTTCTGTTCCTGCAGAACACGCAAAATTTTGGCCTGGGTTTTGAGGCTCATATCGCCGATCTCATCCAGAAAGATTGTACCTTCGCTGGCAATCTCAAAGGTGCCGCGTTTTTTCGCGGTGGCCCCCTGAAAAGCGCCTTTTTCATGCCCGAAAAGATCGCTTTCAATTAATTCATCCGGAATCGCCGCACAATTGACGTCTACAAAAGGCTTATCCACCCGAGGGCTCAGTTGATAGATCGTCCGCGCCACGAGTTCTTTTCCCGTCCCGTTTTCTCCGTAAATCAACACCCAGGAATCGGTCGGCGCGACAGCGGCCAGCTTCTGCTTCAACTCAACAATTGGCTGGCTTCGGCCGTCAATCGAGTGCTTCTCCAGCGTTTTTTTACGAAGATAGCGGTTTTCTTCTTCCAGGCGCCTGAAGTTTAAAGCGTTGTTAATCGCCACAATAACCTTGTCGAAGGAGAGCGGCTTTTCGATCAGATCGAAAGCGCCAAGCTTGGTGGCTTTAACCGCCGTTTCAATATTGCCGTGCCCCGTTATGATGATCGCCTGGATAAAAGGATTGTTGGATTTGATCTCCTTGAGGGTTTCAATCCCGTCGATACCCGGCATCCAGATATCCAGCAGGACCAAATCGGGGGAATCGTTATCAATCATTTGAAGGGCTTCATACCCATTCGAGGCCGTTAGAACATCAAAGCCTTCATCGGTCAGCAAACCTTTCAATGATTGCACAATAGACGGTTCATCATCGACAATTAAAATGGTTGGGAACATTACATCGCTTTCGGTTTATTCGTTACTAATCAGTTCCTTAGCTTACGTGTTGACCTCGGCAGCGACGGGCAAGGTGATAATAAACCGTGCACCGTAAGGGAGGCGATCCTCAACACGGATGGATCCGTCATGTTCGGCCACAATGGTGTTTACGATTGTAAGACCCAGGCCCATCCCCGCCTTTTTGGTTGAAAAGTCGGGTTCAAACAGGCGTGATTTATCTTCATCGGAAATCCCGGGGCCATTGTCACCTACAATGATCTGAACTTTTTCCGCTGAGCTGCTATAATTCAGTTTGATTTCAATTTCACCCCTTCCCCGCAAAGCGGTAATCGCGTTATCGACAAGGTTGATCAGGGCTTGTTTGATTTGTTGGCGATCCAGCGATAACAGCGGTATGGGTAAATCGCCTTCGAGCTGCATCTTAAAACGAATATACTCGTGCCCCTCTTTGTATAATATTACGGTCTCCTCGATAATCGGAGGCAAATCACACGGTTGCGGATTGGCCGAAGGAAAGCGCGCAAAGTCGGAGAACTCGTTAACCAGATTGCGAATCAACTCCACATGATCGATAATCATACGGGTGCACTCATCAAAGACGGCATCCTCAATTTGATGGCCATATTTTCGTTTTAGCCTTTGAGCGGATAGCGAAATGGGTGTCAGGGGGTTTTTAACCTCATGCGCGATTCTGCGCGCCACTTCCCTCCAGGCCGCCAGGCGCTGCGCTTTTTCTAGCTCGGTCAAGTCGTCAAACACCATGACAACCCCGATCGGTCGACGACTGTCATCCTGCAAGGCGGCCAAGCTAACTAGAAATCTGCGCGAACGCCCCTGGATATTTAAGCGTAGCGGCCGTTCCACCGTATGCCCGGTCGATGATTGAATTTCATTCCAGACTTCATTGGCTTTATCGAGGAAAGGAAGCGGCAGCAATTCTTCATAACGCCGATTGATAATGCTCTCGGCATTGAGACTTAGCATCTTCTCCGCAGAAGTATTCATGGTTAAAATGACACCGGTGACATCCAACGATATTACGCCCGCGGAGATATTTTTAAGCACGATTTCCATGTAACGGCGCCGGGCCTCAATTTCAATGTTGCGCTGGCGGAGCATTTCCGCCGACAATTCCAATTGCTCGCGGCTCAAACGAAGATCATGGGTCATTTTATTGAAAGAATCGACCAGCACTCCAATTTCATCTCCGGCGTTCAAATCCAGATGAACCGTCAAATCACCATTCGCGACCCGTCGCGTACCTTCGGCCAGTTCCATGAGTGGAATGATCATACTTTTAGCCAGATAAAAGCCAAACCAGATAGCACAGAACATCACCAATAAGGCGACAATCGACCAATACATGTAATAGGTCGTTTGAATGGGTTTCTTGAGCAGTTTGATCTGCTGGTACTCCTCGAAACTTTTTGAAATAGCGTGCATGTCGGCCGTCAAGGTTTGCGGGACGAGAATAGCCAGGCCAATGTAAGCGCGTGCTTCCCGGCCCTGCGCACCGACTGGAACGGTGCCAAAGGTGCGGATCAATTCTCCGGCGGCTAAGTTTTCCGTGATTGTTTTGACGGTTTCAAGAGAGGTGTCCGGCTGAAAAGACTCCGGGTCTAATTTATCTAAGGCGCTATTTTTCAGAAGGGGCGACAACACCAGGGCCGCTCGCTGGAATTGCGGGGTATAAATTTCCAGAGCGGCTAAATTATACTGCTCCTGAAAATGCTTGAGGTAGGTAATCAAGGCCTGTGGGTTCGGTTGGGCTAGCATGTCATCGGCCATCAACCGGTCCGATATATGATTGATAAGATAGTGATTGTTGCTTTCAATCCTTTCATAAACGCCGTGACCGAGATTGAGCGATTTTTGTAAAGCTTGCTCGACCGGCACATTGAACCAGAATTCAATGCTGGTCGAGATGAAATTTATTGAAAAAACGAATAAAACGGTCGTTGGCAGTAGGGTTAGGGCTACAAACGAGACCACCAGGCGGGTACGCAGATTGGCGCCAATGGCACGGCGTCGTCGATCATACAGCAGTTTGACAAGATTGCGGAATACCAGAAAGATGAGAAGAATTAAGAGCAGCAGGTTGATGTTTATGAGGATAAACATCAGGATCGTGTTGGAGATCGGAATATCGGTTCCGAATTGGATAATCCGTGTTTCTATAAAGGTCAACAGGCCGACGCTGGCGAGAATGCACGGTATGAGAATGAGTTCGCGCTTCCGCCGCCGACGTTCAGTGGCAGGATTCGGCGTCCGGAAAAGTTTGGAAGTACTTCGATTCATTTAAGTCCGGAGACCTTGAACAACAAAATCAGTAGATAAAAGAGACCGAGTGCCAGTCTGTTTCGAAATCCCAAAAAGTTACAAAGTAAAAAACATAATGAAGGTAAAACGGCAACGTCATTTTGGACAACTCCGCCTTGGCGCGCAGTTCATAACCTTCATCTCTTTGCATTTGCGCAAGTGGCAGGATATCGATTCCATCGATTTGCGTCATCAGGGCCCGTGCTTCAGAAAACGAATGCGTCACAATCGATGGGCCCCTGGCCCAAGAACGGTAGACCACAAATTCTTTTCTGGTTTTATCATATGTCAGCGAATGGGTCAGATTTAAGCTCACTAATGTTTCGCTCAGCCACATCGATCGGTTACGGTATAAACGGATTAAAAAAGTGAATTTGGTCGTTACTTCATTCAGAATGGCATCGATCATTTCTGGCGGGAAGGCGCCCTCAACCTGCATGGATACAAGCATGCGATCATCAGTGCTCGATATCGTAATGTTTTTTAGGCGAGCCTCCTGCGCCATAGCACTGACGGCCGTCGCCAGATAGACAAACCCACATAGCGCTACGATTATAGGTTTTAACATCTGAAAGGATGGCCCTTTGAAAGGATGGCCATGGTAAAATAGCATTCGAATAGATCCGTTGTTATCGACATCGTTTCGGGATTTTGAGCAACGAATGTTGTACCCGCTTTTTAAGCGCGAGGCATCCCGTCTGGCGGCGTTGCGAAAGCTCGTAATAGAAGGCTTTGCCTGCGCTTTCGCACCTCGTGCCGGCGGGCGCCTCAATTCTGAAAATGGCGAACGTATTTTTGTGCGAACCCTAGCGGTTGCCGTGATTCCCTGAAGGGCCGTCTAAATGGCAAGCGCCTCCGGAATATCCGATGGGGCGGAAACCGGGTAGGCCGGCCGCGTGCATGTAAGCCAGGCATCTTTGGTGTTAAAGAGTTTGTCTAAAAACGCCAGGTTGAAGGCGTGGCCGGACTTGTGCGTTACGATGTGCCCCATAATCGGCATGCCCAGAAGCGAGAAATCACCGATGCAATCGAGAACTTTATGGCGAACAAATTCGTCTTCGAAGCGAAGGCCCTCCGGATTGACAATACCATGCGTGTCGATCACAACAACATTTTCGAGCGATCCACCGCGGCCCAGACCAAAGCGCTTCATCTTTTCTACATCCTGCAGGAAACCGAATGTGCGGGCGGCGCATATTTCTTCTTCGAAGACTTGCTCATTAAGGTCAATCGATATAAACTGTCTACGGATAAGCGGGTGGTTATAGGATACCGTGCAGGAGAACTTTTGTGTATTGGCGGGATAGGCGCCGACAAAACGGTCACCGTCATCTAACTCGACCGGACGCTTGATGACAAAAAAATGCTTGAGGGCCGGCTGATCCCGAACCCCGGCGTTTTGGAGCAATTCAAAAAAAGGGCGCGCACTGCCATCCATAATCGGCATCTCATAAGAATCCAGCTCCACAAGGACGTTGTCTATAGCGAGCCCTGAAAATGCAGCCATGAGATGTTCGATGGTGGAAACAATACAGCCACCGGAACCCAGTACGGTCGCAAGGCTGGTATCGACGACCTGATTAAAGAGTGCTGCAATGACAGGCGGATTCGGCAAATCCGTCCTTACAAAACGAATACCGTGATTTTCAGGGGCGGATCGGATCGTGAGGTTTACCTTATTACCGGAATGAACGCCGATACCACTACACGTTAAGGTGCGCGCCACGGTTCGTTGTTTGTAGGGTTTAAGCATTAGCCCCCTTTATCCTGCAAGCCGGATTCGCTGCCGCTATTGCGACGCGGGAGCGAATCGAGCCGGCCTAAAGGTCTGCTATTAAAACGAGAGTGGGCGTTTAACTGCTCTAATAACAATGATCGAAATCGGTTTATGCGCTGTCTCGCAGGTCACTATCGTTGGTTGAAGTTTTAAATGTGTTCCTTTCATACCACAGGTGTCCTCATTTGCAAACAGTTGCCTGTGAATTTTGCGCTTCCCAAATCCAAAAAAGGCGTTTGGCTTCATGGTTCAACTATCCGGCGGCCGGTGGATTGTTTCTTGTGTCTGCAAGGACAGGTCAGTGGCCGCCGCCGGTCAATCCTCACGATATCATCAGGACGCCACCGGCCCAAATTCAGATTGTTGCAAGAGGCTGGTAATATACAATATATTCAACTACCTGCGTAGAGCTGGATTGTTGTTTAGCGCGACGGAAAAAGGGAAAGTCGTCTATCGGGATGCTGTTTTTTCCCCTGGCGTCCCTGCCGATCGGCGGTGGATGACGGGAAGCCCCCGGCATCCCTTTCAATTGATCGGTCACAGGAGGTGTTTTGCTATCCAAAGTTCTGTGTAGCGCTGTCATTGGAATTGACGCTTATCTGGTTGAGGTCGAAGTGGATATTGCTGCGGGCCTGCCGGCGTTTACGACCGTCGGTCTACCCGAAACCGCGGTTAAGGAGAGTCGTGAACGGGTGAAGGCGGCAATTCAGAATTCCGGCTATCGATTTCCCGATGACCGGATTACGGTAAATCTGGCCCCGGCCCATATCAAAAAAGACGGCACCGGATTTGACCTGCCCATTGCTGTCGGCATTCTGGCGGCCACACACGCACTGGATAGCGCAAAACTGGCCAGGCATTTGATTTTGGGCGAACTGTCGCTTGATGGAAGGGTCAAGCCCGTCGCCGGATCGCTTCCCATGGCGCTGGCAGCGCGCCAGGCCGGTTATGAGGGGATCATTGTCCCGCGCGACAACTGCCTCGAAGCCTCGGTTGTCCGTGGCATCAACGTCTATGCCGCTGAAACTTTATCGCAGGTAGTGGAAAATTTCATGAACGGCCCGATGCTAGCGCCGGTGCATACCGATACGGTTTCACTCTTTAGCGACCCAGGCCATTCAGCCGAAGATTTCATCGATGTGATCGGCCAGGAGCATGCCAAACGCTCTCTTGAAGTGGCGGCCGCCGGCGGCCACAATGTTTTAATGATCGGTCCACCCGGATCCGGGAAAACCATGCTGGCGCGCCGCTTACCCTCAATCCTGCCGCCTTTGAGTTTTGAAGAAGCCATCGAAACCACTAAGATATACAGCGTTGTGGGGCGCCTGATGCAAAACCAGGCCCTTATCGTCAATCGCCCCTACCGTAATCCGCACCATACCATCTCCGATGCCGGACTTATCGGCGGCGGGCATATTCCACGGCCCGGTGAAGTGAGCCTGGCCCATAACGGCGTTTTGTTTTTGGACGAACTGCCGGAATTCAAAAAACACGTTCTGGAAGTGCTGCGTCAGCCACTGGAGGATCGCAGCGTCACCATCGCGCGTGCGGCATCGCCTCTGTCCTACCCGGCCGCATTCATGCTGGTGGCCGCGATGAATCCCTGCCCGTGCGGTTACCTCGGGGATCCCAAGCATGCCTGCCGCTGTGCGGTGCAGCAGATCCACCGTTACCGCTCGAAGGTCTCCGGCCCGTTAATGGACCGTATCGACATCCATGTGGAAGTCCCGGCGGTTCCTTTTCGCGAGCTTACGGCATCGGCCCAGGGTGAAAACTCGGTCGTCATTCGCAAACGGGTCATCGACGCCCGCGCCATTCAACAGACGCGCTTCAAACGTTCACGAATTCACTGCAATGCCCAGATGAGCAGCCGACAGATCAAAACCCACTGTGCGGTCAACAAAGATTCGATCGCCCTGCTTGAATCCGCCATTGAAAAATTGGGACTGAGCGCTCGAGCTTATAACCGCATCCTGAAAATTGCACGTACAATTGCCGATCTGGCCAACCAGGCGCAGATATGCTCGAACCACATTGCCGAAGCCATCCAATACCGCAATCTTGATCGAGTCTGAGGGATCCGTAACGGGGAAAAACCGGGGGCCGGCTGTTTCTGAATACCTTTACTTATTCGTTATTTCCTTTGACAGCCCACCAGTTTCTATATTAGAGATGATTAAAATGGCAGACGGCAGAAACCCCCCTGGCGGCATCCAGGCAAGGCCTTCATTTTGTGGAAACCATAGACGTTCAGTGATTGCGATTGACAGAGCGGCTTCATATTTTCAATCATGTCAACATATCCGTCCCCCTTCCCAGTCTTCCACACCATCTTTTAAAAATAATTGAAATAACTAAAAAAAAATCTGCAACTGCGCGACAGTTGGCTCAGGTTATCCAACTGGATCCGGCTTTTTGTATCCGCATATTCCGGTTGCAGGCCGCCGAAACGTGCCTGACCGTAAATCCGAGGAACCTGGAGGCGGTCGTGGCGAACATCGATTGGGTCACGATACGCCATATGGCTGTATGTGCCGCCATGTTGCAGGCCGCGCATCCCAGAGAAGGCCGTCATCACCTCCAGTTCAACCATTTTTGGCAGCATGCACACCTGTGCGCCGCCCTGGCGCGCGAAATCGCGATGGGAATGGAATACGCCTATCCGGCAGAAGCTTTTCTGGCAGGATTGCAGCACGACGTCGGCAAGTTGCTGGTGTGGACAAATTTCCCCCAAACCTATGGGTTTTTCTTTGATCACACGACCGATCCGTCAACAATTCAAAAAATGGAAAAACATTATCTGGGTGCGACCCACGGTGCAATCGGCGCCCTGCTTCTGGACGAACTGAATCTGCCGTCGTTTTTCACGGATGCGGTGCGTTTTCACCATCGTCCAATCTCGGAAATTGTCAACAGCCTGCCATTGGTGCGTATCGTTTACGCGGCCAATGCGATGGCCCACCGGAGCAGGGCGCAAGTCGATCTGGAGCCGCTGGCTGCCCTTCTCTCGCCCCGACTGCGTGTTACGGAACTTGCGGCAATGCACCAGCGGGCTGAAATTAAATTTAAAAGGGCCTGCCAATTCTTGGGCCTGATGCCGACCGATTTCACGCTTCATCATGTTTTCAATCGACTCGAAAAGTTTTACCCGGTTCGCACAATGCTCAGCGAAGTTGAAGAGATGTCCCTGGTTCCCGGCCTTTTAAACCGTCTGTTGAAGGCCCGCGATCAAGAGGCGGCCCGCCGCATCTTTCTGCTGGGGCTTCACATCCTCTTTGATGTTCACAACGCACTGTTTTTTCAATTTGATACCGATCGGCAGGTTCTGGCCGTCTGCGCCGTTCACAGCGGCCTCAATGGCGCCAGCGCGGAGGGTTTGGAAATTCCCCTGAGAGAAGGGAGCAATCTCCCCTCTTTCGCTCTGATCAACAACCGGATTTGCGACTCCTTTGGCTATTTTACTGAACGCAGCCTTTCGATCGTGGACCAACAGCTCATTGCGGCGTTGAACAGCGACGGTATGATTTGTGTTCCCCTGCGGCGCAATGGCCGCTACATTGGTCTCATTGCCGGCGGTATTCGTGAGGTGCAAATCCCCCGTCTGTCGGCCCAAATCGAACGCTTGCAGGAATTTGCAGCACATGCCGCCGTTTTTATGGACAGACGCCTGCCGGAGCCGTCGACCGCAAGCCGCCCCCGGGACAATTCGGTATTAAAAGATTCCGTTCGCAAGGTCATTCACGAAGTCAACAATCCTCTGGGGATCATAAAAAATTATTTGGGCGCTCTCAGTGGAGAGGACCCCAGCTGTCAATCGAACCAGCTCGAGTTGAATCTTATCCAGGAGGAAATCGACCGGGTCGGCCGTCTGATCGAACGCCTGGACCAGGAGACCGGCGGTTTGGCGTCCACCCATGCCTTTCAAGGGGTCGATCTCAACCGGATCATTTCCGATTTGAATCGCCTGCTCGATCCCTCGGTGTTCCAGCCGGCCAACGTCAAAATCAAGTATAACCTGGCAGCCGATCTGCCCCCCGTTCGGGGAGACTGTAATGCTCTGATTCAGGTCTTTTTGAATTTGTTCAAGAATGCCGTTGAAGCCATGCCGCAGGGCGGCCATATCCGGGTTCAAACCGCCTGTCGCCGCCTGGCCGATGACCACCGCCGTCGCCAGGTAATTATTACCATCAGGGATACGGGGCCCGGCCTCGCAAACGCCGTTCCCAAACGTCTTTTCAAACCGGGCGTCAGCACCAAAAACCTGGCAACCGGCGGTTTGGGGCTGGCAATTGTCAAGGATATCATCGATCAACACGGCGGGGCGGTTTTTTTTCAGAATCAACGCGACAAGGGGACGACCGTCGTCATTCTTCTGCCCGTTGACCATACCGCCAAGCACCGCACTTCTGGAGGTTAAAATGGAGGAACGCCCCGCGATCTATATCGTGGATGATGAGTATCGCATGTGTCACAGTCTCAGGTTGATTCTGGAAAAGCGCGGTTTTGACGCCGAGTTCACGACTTCAGGGATCCAGGCCCTGGCCGGTTTTGCGAAAAAACCCTACGATTTGTTCCTTCTGGACATTGGTATTCCAGACCTGGATGGTTTCCAATTGATGGATGCGGTTTTAAATGACCTTCCCGATGCGGTCATTATCATGATGACTGGCGCTGCGACCGTCGATACGGCCGTGCGGGCGCTCAGACGCGGTGCCTACGACTACTTAAAAAAGCCGTTCAACCCGGAAGAATTGGAGAAGACCGTCCACAACGCCTTGGACCGCCGGCGGCTTAAAAGAGAAAACCGGCGTATTCAGCGGCGGCTGCGCCTGTCGGAAAACCGCTACCGTTTTCTGGTACAAAAGTCACCCGACCTGATCTACACCCTCGATTCCCAGGGCCGCTTCACTTTTATCAATCAGGCCGTAGAAACCGTCTTCGGTTATCGCGTCGCCGACCTGCTGGGCCAGTCCTACCGGTCCATCTTGTTTGAAGAAGACAGGGAAAAAGCCCGTTGGCACATCCATGAGCGTCGTACCGGATCCCGTTCCACGGCAGGTTATGAAATGCGGTTCAAGACCGGCCCGCAAAAGCCTGTTCACGATAGTTGTGCGGAGATAATCCCGGTTGAGTTGAATGCGACCGGTATTTACAGTCGTTCGAAAGCGGATGCCTCCTTTATCGGAACCTATGGCGTGGTCCGGGATATCAGCTATCGTAAAATGCTGGAAGCCCAACTGCTCCATGTGCGTAAAATGGAGGCCATCGGCAATTTGTCCGGAGGTATTGCACACGATTTCAATAATTTGCTCATGGGAATTCAAGGAAACGTATCATTGATGCTTACGGATTTATCCACAGAGCACCCCTACCTCGATCGGCTCAGGCAGATTGAACAGCATGTTCAGGCGGGCGCCGGCCTGACACGTCAACTGTTGGGATTTGTCGACGGTCGTGCGGTCGAGATAAAACGCGTGGACCTCAACACGGTCATCCGCAAGCAGAACCGCATGTTCGGCCGGACACACCGGGAAATTACCATTAAAACCGCCCTTGAACCCGGCGTATGGGTTGTCAAGGCCGATACGGTCCAGATCGAACAAGTTTTGCTCAATCTGTACATCAATGCCTGGCATGCCATGCCGCGGGGGGGTGAGTTGCTGATTACAACCGACAATGTGGACCTCTCCGCGGACGACGTTCTGAGGCGGTCATCACAGCTTCGGCCCGGCCGCTACGTGGCGATCAGCGTGTCCGACAACGGTTGCGGCATGGATTGGCAAACCCTGCAAAAAATTTTCGATCCTTTCTTTACAACCAAGCCCAAAGGGCGTGGAACTGGGCTTGGGCTTGCGACCGCCTATGCCACCATAAAAAATCACGGCGGTCATATCAGCGCCGAAAGTCGTACCGACCATGGCAGCCGATTTTCCATCCTGCTGCCGGCCACGAACGGCAGAATCCGCCCCCTGCGGTCCCATAAACCTCAAAATTTGGTGCCTGGCAATGAACACATTCTCTTAATCGATGATGAAAGCGCTGTGTTGCAAATTTTCCGGGAAAACTTGAAACGTCTGGGCTATGTTGTTGTTACGGCCCAAAGCGGCGAGGAGGGCCTTCGGCTATACGAACAACGCCCCTGCCGGTTCGATCTCGTCATTCTGGACATGATCATGCCCGGCCTGAGCGGCGCCGATACCTACCGGCGCCTCAAGACAATCAATCCTGAAATCAAAGTGCTGCTGGCAACCGGTTACAGTGAAGATGGGCAGGCTCGCGAAATCCTGGACGAGGGCTGCGAGGGCTTCATCCAGAAGCCATTTAAACTGGAACAATTGTCGGCGATCATCCGGGAGTTGTTGGACGGCGCCTGTCCGGAAACACCGTCAGACCATATGGCATGATGCCGGTGGCGGTAAGGGGGAAGAATTCGCTTAAATGTCGTTGAGAAAATCCTGAATCAAGGTGTCGGCGTAGTTGAAATCGATTTCCGACTGCTTTTCATAGGCCAGTTCCTGGTTGGCTTTTTTTAACTTTTTAAGCAGGCTGAGGATGATCATCATCAATACTTTGTTGCCGGATTTGGGATAGTCTTTGATAAATCGCAGGAGGTCGCCTTTATGAACCCGCAGCGCAATGGTGTCGTCGGCGCAAGTTACGCTGGCGGTGCGGGTTTCGGAAGTAAAGAAAGCCGCCTCGCCGAACATGTCCCCGGGCTCGACCGAGGAGACAAACATTTCGTCGTCGTTAAGGTCTCTGAAGCTCACATCGGCCTTACCGGTTACAATGGCATAGAGGAAGTTGCCACTATCACCCTGGGATACAATTTTTTCGCTCTTGCTGTACAAAACCGCTTCGGAAACGGTAAGAAAACGCTGCAATTCTTCTTCCCTGAGGTGGTATAGAATTTCGACTTCCCTGACATGATCTAAATAGAGTTGAATATCTACCGGCTCAGCCATTTCACACCTCTTTGTGTCACAAGATTCAAATGCTTTAGTATTCTTAAACGCAAAACATATAGAAATCACCGCAGGGTGTCAAGAATAACCCTGTGGCCTTCCGGGTCGGGGAGGGCGTGGTTGACAGTTGTCATCGGACAACATATACTAACAGAATATAGCTTGTAAACAACTGTTTTATTTGTTTATTCTACATCTGACAACGGACCGCTCCGAGAGGGCGAAAAAGGCTCGAAGGTTGGCGGCTGCAATTTGACCCCGGATGGCGTAGCCGCCCTGCAACGGTGAACACGATCTGGCAGCGTCGCAGATCAGCCGCCAGGAAGATCACCCCTTAAAACCGAAACCGGCCGCCTGTAAATGGACACCATTTGGAAACCTTGAGGGCAACGTCTTGGGCGACAGTCTGCGAGGAAGGCCGGTAAGGGAAGATAGGGTTGCGATTAGGCTTGGTTCGGGAGAAGCGCCACGATGATTGACGAAGCATTTTTAAAAGATAACGAAGCTATTATTCGAAAGCTGCAACAAATTCCGGTGCTGCGATCGCTGGAGAAGGAACATTTGCGGACGTTGCTGGAACTGAGTGAAATTCGTGAATTTGACCCCGGACAGCAGATTCTTGAAGAGGGTCACTTTGACAAATGGATTTTTTATCTCGTATCCGGCAAGGCTAAAATCATTAAAAACGGCAGGGAACTGGCGATCATCCGTCGAACCGGTGATGTATTCGGTGAGATGGGGGTCATCGACGGTTCCGCGCGCTCGGCTTCGGTTTTCGCCGTGGATAAAACGGTCTGTCTCTGTACCGATATGTCGCGAATCGAGGACCTTTATGGTGACAGCAAATTTGCTTTTCGCTATACCGTTTTCAGGGGTTTTGCGCAGATATTGGCCAATCGTCTTCGCATGACCACGGGGGAGCTTCTTCGCTG
>JAERRP010000118.1 GCA_016735415.1 Desulfobacterales bacterium
CATCGGCCGGCACCGGACGTTGCGTTTCCTTCCCACGGGAGGCGGGCAAATAGATTTGGACGGTGGTGCCGATGCCCATTTCGGAATAGACGCTGATTTGGCCGGCATGCTTGTCGATGATGGAGTAGGCCACCGCCATCCCGAGCCCACTGCCTTTCTGCTTGGTGGTGAAATAGGGATCGAACACCTTTTTCAGATCTTCCGGAGGGATGCCGGTACCCTCGTCCTGAACGCTCAGTCGGATATAGCCGCCTGGCGCCAGGGTCAGGTGATTTTCCGGCGCCAGGGTCACGTTGTCGCCGCTGATGACCACCTCGCCCCCTTCCGGCATGGCCTGGGCCGCGTTGATCATCAGATTGTGGATGACCTGGGTCATCTGCCCCTCGTCCACTTCCACCGTGTGCAGATCCGGCGGCAGGTCGAAGCGTACGCGAATACTGGAACCTCGCAGCGCGAAGCCGGCCGCTTCGCGCACCAGATTGCTGATCCGGGTGGTGCGTTTGTCCGGTTCGCCGCCTTTGGAAAAAGTGAGCAGTTGCTGGGTCAGGTTCCGGGCGCGCAGGGCGGCTTTTTCCATTGCTTCCAGTCGCGAATGGATCGGATCACCGGGGTCCAGATCCAGTCTGACCAGGGACAGATTGCCGGCGATGCCGGTCAGGAAATTGTTAAAATCGTGGGCAATACCACCGGCCAGCACTCCCAGCGAACGGAGTTTCTCGGCTTTGAGCATCTCCGTTTCCATGCGCTGGCTGGCGGTGATGTCGCGGAAAACCATGACCACCCCGATGATGTCTTGCCGGGAATCCCGAATCGGGGCCCCGCTCTCGGCGATGATGTACTCGCGGCCGTCCCGACTGACCAGCAGGGCCTGATGATTCAGCTCCGCAATCCGGTCTCCGGCCAGTACCTGCTGCACCGGGTTTTCGGAGGGACGCCGGGTTGCGGCATCGATGATGTTCAAAACTTCGGGCAGGGGCCGGCCGATGGCGTCGGATTCGCGCCAGCCGGAAAGTTTTTCGGCCACCGGGTTCAGGAGGGTGATGACGCCTTCCCGGTCCGTGGTGATCACGGCATCAGCGATGCTGTGCAGGGTCACGCTCAAGCGTTCTTTCTCGGCCGCCAGGGCCAACCGGGCGCGCTTTTGATGGGTAATATCACGCTGGCTGCCCCAGATCGCCACCAGGAAACCCCCTTCCACGATGCCGATGGCGTTGTTGCTGAAGTAAAGGGGCTTCCCCTCGCGGTCGAATTCGACGGTCTCGCGATCGCCGGCACGATAGCCGGAGCGGACCAGCGTCAAGGTGGCCTCGAAGTTCTGCTCGCTGGGAGCGTCACCGTAAAAATCGATCAAGCGTTTGCCGATCATGGTTTCATGGGAAGAGTAGCCGTAGAACCGGGCATAAGCGTCGTTGCATTCGGCCAGGTAACCGCGCTTTTGAATGCACCGGACCTGTTCGTCCGGCGGCAGATCGGTGGGGATGGGGGTGTCGAAATCAACGCGCCAGATTCCTTCCAGGCTGAGCTCGACAAAGCGCCGGTAGCGTTCTTCGCTGGCACGCAGGGCCTCCTCGGCCCGTTTTTGGGCAGTAATGTCGCGCAGGCATTCAATGGCGCCGGCCACCTGACCCTCGGTGTCATACAGCAGGCTGGCGGTGGCCGCCAGAAAAACCCCGCCGGGCTTTAAATCGGGGTGAAAGGACACCGAGGTGAGTGTTTCGCCGACGCGTTTCAGGCTCACATATTCGCTTTCCACCGCCGGGTGCGGCTTGCGGACCAGGTCGATCAGCATGGGGCGCGGCCGGCCATAGAAGGGGACGGCGTAGCCGTAATCGCCGCAGCCGAGCATCCTGTCGGCACCAATACCGGTCAGGCGTTCGATGGCCTTGTTCCAGGCCACGACCCGACCCTCCCGGTCCACCACGAAGGTGGCATCCGGCAGAAAGTCGATAATCTGGTTCAGGCGCTGCTCCGAGGTCTTCTGTCGGGCCTCCAGCTCCCGCTGGGCGGTAATATCGTTGACCACCGCCAGGATGGCGGGAACGCCGTCAAAATCGATCACGGTGGCCATGAAGTCACCCCACCGTGTGGCCCCGTGCTTGGTGCGGTGTTTCATCGTGTAGCGTTCAGGAGCCGGTTCGCCCTGCAGGCGGCGGCGGTTTCGCTCCAGCGCCTGCGCCCGTATATCGGGATGGGCAATCTCGATGGGATCCAGGGACAGCAACTCTTTCCGGCTGTAGCCGGTAAAAGTCTCCACGACACTGTTGACATACAGAAATCGATCCGCGCCCAGGATGGCAATGCCGATGGGCGCAAAATCGGCCAGCTTGCGAAAGTTGGATTCGCTGCGGCGAAGTTCGGTTTGGGCCCGTTTGCGCTTCTCGATTTCACGCTGAAGGGCGGCATTGGTCCGCAACAGGGCCGATGTGCGTTTGCTGATTTTCGTTTCCTGATCGCGGAAGGAACTGTCAATGCGCGTCCGAGGCCGGGTTTCCCCGTAACGGCGAAGTTGGGATTCCAGGGCGAGAATCCGTTGTTCCAGCGCTTCGTAAGAAGGCTTCGTCATGATGACACACTCGATCGAACGGTTTTGGAAAGGAGGGAAGCTGCCGGCTGTGCAGGGATAGTGTTAGCCGGAAGAATGGGGCTTGTCAATGGGATTTGCTGTTTAAGCTATTGAGAATACGTCCTCTTTTGAATATATTCCTGTCTGCCGCTGCGGACGCCGGGGATGTCTGGAAGCCTTGGTGGGTAATTACGCCATATTGCGCGAGGCCCGCCCAGGCGGCTTAATCGTTTCCGGTGCTGGACGGAACCTTCAACCCCTTGGAGGACATTATGGGCATTGTCAAACGAACCGGGATCACCCCGCAAACCACCGCCCCCGGGCGTGAGCGCTATCTGGCCCGCACCGATCATCTGATGATGGTGGTGATCGATTTTAGCGACGGCCCCACCGAAGCGCCCGATCCGTCCCATCGGCACCCCCACGAGCAGGTTTCCTATGTCGTATCCGGTGAAGTTATCTTCTTTCTGGACGGTGTGGCGACGCCGCTCGGACCTGGCGACATGTTTGCCGTTCCGCCGAATGTGCCGCATTCGATTCAACTGCTGAGCGATTATGCCCGGGCGGCGGCCCTGGCCCTGAAAGAGAAATATTCCCTGCAACAGGGACTGGTGGGTCTGCTCGACGGGATGCTGCCGGGTTGTGGATTGAGTTCATCGGCCTCGGTCCTGCTGGCCTATCCGCATGCCCTGGCCGAATCGGCTGACGGCGTGAGATTGCTATGATCGCGGTTTTGCTGTGCGCCGGCTACGCCACACGGCTGTATCCGCTCACACGCGATGTTCCCAAGCCCCTGCTGCCGGTGGCCGGCCGGCCGGTGCTTGATTATCTGATGGATCCGCTGGCATCCCTGGAAGGTCTGCGTGAAATTCACCTCGTTACCAATGAACGCTTTTACGGCCATTTTGAAACCTGGCACGAGGGCTGGTTTGAGAGGCTGAAGGCCAAAGACATCCGCCTGATAAGGCACAATGACGGCTCCACGGCCGATGAAAATCGTCTGGGGGCCTGTGCCGACCTCAAGCTGGTCCTCGACCGGGTTGCGGACACCGACGGGATTCTGGTGGCGGCCGGCGACAACATTTTCCGTTTTGACCTGCAACCCCTGTGGTCCGCCTTTCGTCAGGGGCCGCACCACCGTATCGTTACCCTGCCCGAAACGGATATTGGCAGGCTCAGGAAAACCGGTGTTCCGGTTTTCGGGGAAGATGACCGGGTGCAGGCCATTGCCGAAAAACCCGACCAGCCGCCCTCGGCCTGGTGCTGTCCGCCCCTTTATTTTCTGAAGCCCTCCGCCGCCCAGGTGCTGGCCGCCTTTCTCCAAACCGCCGGCCATGCCGACGCTCCCGGTCATTTTATCGATTATCTCTGCCGCCGGGAGACGGTCTATGCCTTCCGGCTGAAGGCCACCCGGCTGGATATCGGCAATAAGGCTTCCTACCGCCGGGCTGATCGTCTGCTCAGGTCTCCGTAATTGTTTCGGCGGGCCTGCGGTCGTCCACGGATGGTATGTAAGGGTGATGCCGCAGCAATCTACTGCCATGCGCGAAATTCAGGGATGCAAAGATTAGTTGGCATGAAGAGGGGCCGGTGAAAATGTCACCGGCCCTTTTTTTAGAAACGATTATCGCCGTCGATGAGCCCGCCCAGGGATCCCAGAATGGATCCTTCGCCGCGGCTGCCACCGCGCTGGGGAGCGGCCTGGAGCATGCGGCCGGCCAGCCGCGAGAAGGGCAGGGACTGGAGCCAGATTTTGCCCGGCCCGTGAAGCGTGGCAAAAAAGAGCCCCTCGCCGCCGAACATGGCGGTCTTGATATTGCCCGCCTGGCGGATGTCGAAGTTCACGCTTTTCTCCAGGGCCACGATACAGCCGGTGTCTACATCCAGGATCTCGCCGGCTTTAAGCTGACGCTCCACCACGGTGCCGCCGGCGTGGACGAAAACCATACCGTCGCCTTCCAGTTTCTGCATGATGAAGCCTTCGCCGCCGAACAGGCCGGTGAGGATTTTCTTCTGCATGTAGATGCCGATGGCAACGCCTTTGGCGGCACAAAGGAAGCTGTCCTTCTGGCAGATCAGGCAGCCGTTGATGCTGGGCAGCGGCACGGGGATGATGTTGCCCGGGTAAGGGGCCCCAAAGGCCACATGGGCTTTGCCCTGGCCCGTGTGGGTGAATACGGTCATGAAGAGCCCTTCGCCGGTCAGCAGCCGTTTCCCGGCCCCCATGAGCTTGTCCATGAATCCACCGCCGCCGCCGGAAGGTGCTGATCCGTCACCGAAAACCGTCTGCATGTCGATGGTACCGTCCTTGTACATCATGGCGCCGGCTTCGGCCACGGCACTTTCGCCGGGATCCAGTTCCACCTCCACGAACTGCATCTCGGAACCCAAAATCTTGAAATCGATCTCGTCGGCACCGGCACGCCCGCCCGCGGGCGGCGGTGGCGTGGGCGCCGGCGTACCGGGCGTCGGGTCGAGTTCGCCGATGCTGGCGATGGGCTGCCATTCGGCAAACCCGTCCCGCCACGCAAAACCGTTGGGATTCTGCCGGGCCTGGTCGATGGCCCGGGCAAGATCCATGGGGCCGACCTGATTGCCGTCAAAACTCAGATACCATTGGGTCATCTCGGGTTCCTCCTCCTGTGGATTATTCAAAACGGATCATGCCGGTCACAACGCCGTCAATCCGATGAACAAGGTTAACAACCATCCTGAAAAATAAAACCTCAGGCCGATTCCAGGCGGCGGTGGATTTGTTCCACGGTCGCGCCGTCCAATTCCATCCGGGTCGCCAGGGTGTCCAGGTAGCGGCGTTCTTTTTCGGTATCCAGCGCGATGGCCATCAGGGATACAGTGTAGACCTGCCGGGCTATTTCCGGTGAGGCCACGCCGTCGACAATGGTTTCCAGATCTACCGGCGAAAGCAGTTCCTGAACGATGAAGGCGTGCTCCTGCGGCGAAAGATCGATGGTCTGCAGACGTTCCAGAATGTTGTTGCGCTCCGCCTGATCGATGACGCCGTCGGCATTGGCCGCGGCAATCATGGCCCGGATCAAAAGCACCGCCTGGGCGTTATCGTCCGGTTGGGATGCCAGCGGCGGCGGCGGTGGAACGGGCGCCGGTTGACCCGGTCTTGGCGGAGGCGGTGGCGCCGCAGAAGGCCCACCCATAGCAGGTGAAGGCGGTGGGGTCGAACCGGGCCTGGGCGGCGGTACTCCGGGTGCCCGGGGTGGGACATTGGCTTCCTGAGGTTGTTTCATAAAATGCTCAACGGCCTCCATGGCCACGCCCAGAACACCCAGGGCGGCACCCCCTGAAACCAAGCCCCCAAGACCACCCCGGCTGCCCCGGGTGCTGCTGCGGATCAGTCCGCCGAGTAGTTTTTCAGGATTAAACATGATGATCTCCCTGTATCATATGGATATTGAGAAAAGGGTCGGTGGCAGCGGGTTCACGTTCGCTGCTGAACCGGATTCTGAAGTAGGACAAGTGCCCTGTCAAGGACTTAGGGCGCGCGCCAAAATAACGTACATTTTAAGCGCCGATGCCTCCCGCCGGGCGGCGTTGCGAAAGCTCGGAATAGGCCGGCTATTCCTGGATAAAAAAAGCTTGACAGGGCGGCCCCCCACTTTTTTATAAATATCGCAGTATGAAATAACGTTTCGCAATACGAAACAAGTGAATTTATGCCGCCATCTTTCAATTCCCCTGTATCGCGTCCTGAAAACCTCGTCCAGGCAATCGAACGTGCCACCGTTACCATGAATATTCTGGGGCAGTTTCCACAGGGCTTGAGCGTGGGCGAGATCGCCGCCCGATCCGGACTTCCCAGGGGGACCGCCCACCGTTTGCTGTCATCACTGGTGTACTTTGATTTCGTTTGACAGGCGGCGTTCTCGGCGTTTCGGCATCCTCGACGTAGCCATCGCTACGCCTGCGGTGACGAAAACGCCTGCGGCCTTGCCTGAGACTGAAATCTACCACCTGTGAACGCACACTCAGCAGTATAATTGCAGCGGCATCTTTTGCCCCCGGGCGGCGTTCTCGGCGCTTTACCGAAAAGGTTTGCGGAGCGCTGTTCGTTTGTGGAGGCGTCGGTCGGCGAAGCCGCACACCCATTCGACATCGCCGGCAGGTAGTAAAGCAGGTCGACGGTGTGGATGCACTTCGGCTTTGCGAATTGACGATTGCCTCGCCGATCTATTTTGCCTAAGAGTGGCGTTGTTGAATAAACTTGTCGAAAGGAGATGTGGCCATGCGCCTTTTACGATGGGGGATCATCGGCTGCGGCGATATTGTCAGGCGACGGGTGGGGCCGGCGCTGACCGCCCTGGCCAAGTTCGAGGCGGCCGAAACCTTTGTGCCGCCCCCGATCATGCGCGCCGCTGGATTTTGGAGAAACGCAAGGCCGGCCGTGGATGGCCGGGTCGGCCGGGCGGTCCAGAGCGTTATCGAGGCCGTTTACACTTGATGGCCCGCCGGGTCGGTCGGATTCTCGGTGGATTTTGCTATTGACAAGCACCCTTCGGGCTTGCAAACGTTTTTCAACACCCTGCCAGGACCGACCGGATGACGATCAACCGGATGACCAAATCGTTTTGACAGCGTTACTTTTTTTACCGTCCAGCAACCAAGGAGGCCTGGAATGAAACATGGCATTTTGAAGCTCGGCACCGTCGGCTTGGCATTGTTATTTCTCGGGACCATCTGGCCGCCTGTAGCCGCCCAGACCCGGCCGAGCGGTGAAATGGAGATTTTCTCCTGGTGGGCCGGGAACGAGGGGCCGGCCCTCGATGCCCTGATCAAGCTGTTCGAATCCAAATACTCCGAGGTCAAGGTGATCAACGCCACGGTTACGGGTGGATCGGGGATCAACGCCAAGGCCGTGTTGAAAACCCGCATGCTGGGCGGCCAACCGCCGGACAGCTTTCAGGTCCATGCCGGCCAGGAACTGATCGGCACCTGGGTCAAGGCCGACCGGATGGAGGACCTGACCGCTCTCTACAAGTCCCAGGGGTGGATGGAAGCCTTCCCCGGGGATCTCATCAGGATGCTCGGCACGGACGAGGGAATCTGGTCGGTGCCGGTGAATATTCATCGCTCCAATCTGCTGTGGTATGTGCCCGCCAATCTTAAAAAGTGGGGTGTTAACCCGCCCGCAAGCTGGGATGAATTTTTCAGGATGGCCCCCAAATTGAAAGCCCGGGGGGTCCTGCCGTTGGCCCTGGCCGCCAACTGGACCGTCAACCATTTGTGGGAATCGGTGGCACTGGCGGAGCTGGGCCCGGATAAATGGGAGGCCCTCTGGAAAGGGGAGCTGGCCTGGAGCGGTGAGGATATGATGATGGTCTGGCAGGTATTCGATGGAATCCTGGAATATACCAACCCGGATGCGTCTTCCCTGTCCTGGCAGCAGGCCACCGACATGGTGGTCAACGGCCAGGCGGCCTTCATCATCATGGGCGACTGGGCTGCCGGCTACATGAGCACGACGCTCAAACTTCAACCCGGCAGGGACTTCGGCTGGTCGGCCTCGCCCGGTACGGGAGGCCAGTTCATGTTCCTGGCCGATTCATTCGGCCTGCCCAAAGGGGCCCCTAACCGCGACGCCACCATTGCCTGGCTGACCGTCCTGGGCTCCCGGGAAGGTAGTGATACCTTCAACCCCTTAAAGGGCTCCATCTCGGCCCGCCTGGACAGCGATCTTTCCAAATACAATGCCTATTCCCGGACGGCCGCCCGGGATTTCGGCCGCGATCGCATCGTGGGCAGCCTGGCCCACGGGGTGGTGGCCAACGAGGGCTTCATGAACGATTTCGCCACCGTCATGGAAATGTTTCTCAAAAACCGTAATCCCAAACAGGCCGCCTATGGGGGTAAAGCCATCGCCGTTCAAAACGGTCTGGCCCCATAGAAACGGACGGTTCTGCGGTCCGGGACCGATACCGAAGCCCCCGGACGACCGACCGCCCTGCGGCCGCCCGGATTTCCGCGGGGATCATCCACTGAAGGCCAGTCCTCATTCCGGACCCGGCAGGATCGCGAACCGGCATAAATGATTGCCCCCCTGATGATGGAAGCGCCAAAACCATGCGGGCCGTAAATCGTGATCAGTGGACGGCATTGCTGACGCTCCTGCCGTCGATTATTCTCGTGGCGGTTTTTATCTACGGGTTTATCGCCCATACCTTTTATATCTCCATGACCGACTGGGGCAAAGGGGCGGCCCTGGCCCTCGATCCCGAGAAGCATTTTGTGGGCCTCCAGAACTACGTCAATCTCTTCAGCGGGATTCTTGAAGCGCGCTTCCGGCAGGACCTCATCAATGCCTTCTGCTATTCGATTTTTCTCCTGGCCGGGGCGGTCGGCCTGGGGCTGCCTATTGCCGGGGGGGCTCCTGGGGGCCGTCGGCACCCTGGGAAGCAGTTATCTGCCGCCGCTGGTTTTGATGGAAGAAATGCACGGCTTCAACCTGGCCCACGTGGTTTACGGCCTGCCGATTACGTCCCTGATTTTTCGCAATTTTTACGCCCAGATTCCCACAGCGCTGCTGGAGTCGGCCCAGTTGGACGGTGCCCCCTTTTTTTTAATCTATACCCGTATTATGCTGCCGTTGTCGTTGCCGGGGTTCGTGGTGACGAGTATCTGGCAGTTCACCCAGATCTGGAACGAATTTCTGTGGGGCATCTGTCTGACCCGGCATACGGCCCGCCCGATAACGGTAGGACTGGCCCAGCTGGCCGGTGGCCAGGCCGTCAGCTGGAATATGCCCATGGCGGGTTCCATCCTGGCAGCACTGCCGGTGCTGGTGATCTATGTTTTTCTGGGACGCTATTTCGTGCGCGGATTACTGGCCGGTTCGATCAAGGAGTAGACCCAGTGCCCCTGCCGGGCCGTTCTGCTCTGGAGAAAACCCTGGAGATTTAGCCGATCAGCGTGAAGTTCGACAGGGCCTTGATGGTTCTACGGAAAGACCGCCAGAAACCATTTGGTGATTAGATAAAGCTTGGGCAAAATCAAGGGAGGTATGTAATGCGCAAAGTCCGCTGGGGTGTCATGAGCACTGCCAAAATCGGTCTGGAGAAGGTCATCCCCGCCATGCAGAAGGGCGATTACTGTGACATCCGGGCCATTGCATCGCGTGAACCGGTCAAGGCCCGGAAGGCCGCGGATCAACTGAACATCCCGCAGGCTTATGGCTCGTACGAGGAACTGCTGGCCGATGCGGACATCGAGGCGGTCTATATACCGCTGCCCAATCATTTGCATGTGGCCTGGTCCATAAAAGCCCTCGAAGCCGGCAAGCATGTGTTGTGCGAGAAACCCCTGGGGTTGAACGCGCCCAGTGCCCGCGAACTGCTGGATGCGGCCGGGCGTCATCCCGAATTGAAGGTCATGGAAGGCTTCACGTACCGACACCATCCCCAGTGGCAACGTGCCAAACTGCTGGTCGACCGGGGGAAAATCGGCGACCTGCGTGCCATCCAGTCTTTCTTTGCCTATTACAATGTGGCGCCCGACAATATCCGCAACCGGTCGGATGTGGGCGGCGGCGGGCTGATGGATATCGGCTGTTATCCGATCTCCGTGGCCCGGTTCCTGTTTGAAGCCGAGCCTCTGCGGGTGTGCGGCGTCATGGAGTTGGACCCCGTGTTCCAGACCGACCGCCAGGTTTCGGGCATCATGGTGTTCGGCGCCGGAACGGCCACTTTCACCTGCGGCACTCAGCTGGCGCCTTACCAGCGCGTCAACATTCTGGGTACGGATGGCCGGATCGAAATTGAGATTCCCTTCAACGCGCCCCCGGACCGGCCCTGCAGGATGTGGTATCAATCCGGAACCCAAATTGAAGAAATTTACCTGGAGGTCTGCGACCAGTACACCGTCCAGGGCGATCTCTTCGCCAAAACCATCCTGGATGACACGCCGCCGGATCCCACGCCGTTTGCGGATGCCGTGGCCAACATGCAGGTTATCGATGCTCTGGTTCTTTCGGCCCGGAGCGGGACCTGGGTGTCGATTTAGCATGGGCTCGGCGCTGATGATACGCCGCCGGCCGGAGACGGAAGCGGGCCTGGTCGGAGCTATGCCCGGACCTCCGCGTCTTGGGGGGCGGCCTCAAGGGTATCACGACGGGCGGGTCGGAAAGTAAGACGCCGCGAACCCATGACAAGGCGCCTAATGTTCCGGCGCCATAAGCCGATAGGAACACTATAAGTGATAGAAGTGAATTCAGAGCCCTAAGGCCCACGGCCGAATTTCCAGTGTTGCGGGATTCAGCAGCGCCTGTAAATATTCCGGTGTCTCGCAAATGGTGCGGCGGCTTTTGGGTGGCCATGATTTCCCGCCGTGGGGCCGTCCGTATGAGGAGATCCGTTTATCAGGAACCAATTGGGAACAAAGCGGGCGCCTTCGGCCGCGGGTCGAGGTCAAGCCCTTGAGCAGCAGATTGTCCAGCTGCAGGCGGCCAAACAGACGCTGGAAAACCAGACCCGGGCGTTGCAGCTAAAAAATGCCGAGCTGGAATCCGTGTACCGCGACTACGAAGCGGCCGTGGGGCTGGCCAATGAAATGACCGTCCGGGCGGAGGTTCTGGAGCTCGAGATCCGCCAGATATTCGACACCTCCCCCGATGCCATGTGGATCATCGACGAGAATCACCGGGTGAAGCGCATCAATCAGGCCCTGCTCAAGCTGCTGGGGACCACCAAGGCCGAGGTGATCGGGCGCCGCTGCCACGAAGTGATGCCCATTTCACTGTGCAACAGCCCCCAGTGCCCGATACCGCAATTCCGTAAAGGGGCCCTGCGGTTGGAATCCGACACGGAAATGCGCCATCCGGAGGGCAGGACGGTTCCCTTTATTTTAACGGCCTCACCGTTTTTCGGATTGGATGGCGAACTCATCGGCATTGTCGGCAGCTTCAAGGACATCACCGAACGCAAAGAGGCTGAAGCGGCCCTCCAGCATGCCAACCGGGAACTGGCGCGTATCGCCACCATTGACGGCCTGACGCAGATTGCCAATCGCCGCCGCTTCGATGACTGCCTGCAACAGGAATGTCGGCGCATGCTGCGGGAGCAAACGCCGCTGGCCCTGATCATGTGCGATAT
>JAERRP010000693.1 GCA_016735415.1 Desulfobacterales bacterium
AGAAAATGATCCGCAGCTCAAGGGACGGATCAAAATCATCGGCATCGGAGTCGGCAACACCCCTTATGAAATCGGTCGCTTTCGCCAAACCTACGCGATTCCCTTTCCGCTGTTTGCCGATCGCTCCCGCGCCCTTTCGATGCAGCTTGAGGCCCGTCAGACACCCACCTTCATCGGCTGATGCTATCACCACCGCGACAACATTGAACCGTTCCTTTTCGCGCCCGGTCCGATCGGCGATATAGAAACCTTCCTGGAGCGTTTGCGGCGCGATTCGGGTGTCGACCTGTCACAGGGCGGATAAACCATTTGTCGGTTGACTGGAAAGCGAGAGAAGCAAAATGTCCATACCCCTGCGACGCACTTTGGCCCGAACGGCCTTGCTCATCGGCGTCCTGCTGCTGATCGGGGGTTGCAGCACCCCGCGGCCCCAACGCGCACCGGCCGTGCCCGAAACAGTCAAAGCGTGTAAGGCTTTTCTCTTAACCATCGACCTGGAAGTCAAAACAGACGGCGCGACCGACGGTTTCAATCCGCGAACCCTTTACCGCCCGGAGCGGTTGAACGCTCTCGGAATGCCGCGATTGGCGGCGGAAGACGGCTGGCGGCCCATTTCGCGCCTGTCATCACCCAGGACGAAGCGGCCGCCTACGATCGCATCGGCACGCTGGTCTGGGAAAACGGCCGCGTTCACGTATCGGTGGACCATCCCACCGTCTACTACTATTTCAGCTATGGACTGCTCGCCAATCGCCCCGTGCTGCAGATCAACTATGTGTTCTGGTATTCACACCGGGCCGGCGACAATGCCCCCTGGATCGAACGGGGCCCGTTGGACGGCATTACCGTCAGGATAAGCCTGGACCACCGGGCACAGCCGTTCATGGTGGATCTGATGAACAACTGCGGCTGCTACCATTTTTTTATTCCGGATCGCACGCGCGCCGCAAACCAATTGAGAAATGAAAACAGACCGCCACATCATCCCTCGTGAGGAGTAATGCCCATGACCGCCAGCCAGACGCCAACAATCCCCGTCCTTGACCGCCCCGATGTCCTGATGCTCCTGTTCCATCCCCGCTCGGAACCACCCGGTGCCTATCAAGGACCGGCGCACGATGTGATGATCCCGGTCGCACCGGATGTCGCCGTGGGTGGACGCTTTCACATGCAGGCGGCCGCCAATCCCAATCTGTTGTTCTTTCATGGTAATGGGGAGATCGTATCCGATTACGATGAACTCGGACCGGTTTACAATGCCCGGGCGATCAACCTGCTGGCCGTGGACTATCGTGGTTACGGCCGTTCGAGCGGCCATCCCACGGTATCGGCCATGCTGACGGACAGCCACACGATCTTCGCATTTGCCCGGGAATGGCTGCCGACCCATGGCTATACCGGGCCCCTGATCCTGATGGGCCGCTCGCTGGGCAGCGCCGCGGTGCTCGAACTGGCGGCTTCATATCCAGAGCGCATCGCCGGGCTGATCGTCGAAAGTGGCTTCGCCCGAGCGGCGCCCTTGCTTCGCCTGCTGGGGATTGACCCGGACCGGATCGGGTTCCGGGAAGCGCACGGCTTTCGCAATATCGACAAGATCAAATCGTATAAAGGCCCGACCCTGATCATCCATGCCGAATTCGATCACATCATTCCTTACAGTGACGGCGAGGCCTTATGGGCGGCATCACCGGCCACCCATAAACGCTTGCTCCAAATCCAGGACGCCAATCACAACGACATTTTTCTACGCGGGATGCAGGTCTACCTTGAAGCGGTCGATCAATTCAGCCGGTTGGGCCGGGAGGCATCGGACAGTGCGGCGGGATGAGTACCTGGTTTGACGGAACCCAAATCGGCCACAAAGCGATCGAAAGCCTGCCAGAAGATGCGGCGTTTCGCATCCGTCTCCACCAGCAGTTCGTGCTTGGCACCGGGGATGTCCACCAGACGGCAATCCGGCGCCCGGCGGCAAAAGCGCTCCTGCGCTTTACGGCCGACAATGCGATCTTCGGTGGCCCGCACAATGAGCAGGGGCAGGGTCAACCCGCGGGCAAACTCGGGAATGACAACACGCTCGATCGAGTCAAAGGCCGCCTTCAGCCATCCATAGGTAACCCCCCCCAGCGCCAGCCGGGGGTCAGCCCGGATGTCTTCCAGCCGGCGTTGGAAGCGTTCCCGATCGCTGGTGAGGGGGTTGTTGGCAAAAATGCGATCCTTCTGTTCGTACGCCGCGCCCCCGGGGGCAAACGCCCGACGGAACCCCAAATGCTCAGCCATCCTGACATAGCCGCGCAACAGCCGCCACGGAACGGCCGGCAGTTCGATATCGATCATGGGAGAGGTCAGAACGGCCCGCTCGAACGGATGCCGGCCCTCCCGGATAAAACGAACACCGATATGGCCGCCCATGGAATGCCCCATGAGAATCAACGGCCGCGGCGCCCCGTGGTGCTCGACCAGATTGATGAATCGTTCCAGATCGTCCAGGTAATCTTCAAATCGGCCCACATGGCCTTTGAGGCGGTTGGCCACCAGGCGATCGGAAAGTCCCTGACCCCGCCAGTCCATACTGTACACGGCGAAACCGCGCCGATTGAGGTCGTCGGCCGTCTCGCCATACTTCTCCAGATACTCGGTGCGCCCATTCAACAAAACCACCGAACCGCGCGGCGCGGGCGATGGGGGCGGCAGATATCCCCAGCGGATGTGCAACCCGTCAGCGGTTTGGAAATAGTCATAACTTGTGAACATGAATGGTCCTTATCACGTTTGTCGTGCGGCACCTCACGGCACCCGTTGCCGCCCATCGCTGGGCATTGTTGCTTTGGGGATTGACCGGCCTCAATGGTTGCATTAGGTTGAAACACCGAAAACAATACCCGCTGAGGCCCCCATGGCGGGACGGCGGCGCTTTGAAGAAAAGGAAATATACCACGGATGGCCAGGCACTCCCACTATTTTATCGAATCCTTCCAGGGCTTCGTCGGGTTCGGACTCGATCGACCGACGGACGAAAACACTTTGATATACTATCTTCAGAAGTTCTCCGACGACAACCTGATCAAAACGCTGATCAAACGCATGACGGACGAGGAAATGCTGGCGCTTTTTGATCATGTCGGTCAGCTTCTTAAAAAACACCTGGCCGAAGAAGAATACCACCAGCTTTTCTTGAAAGAGGACTAAGGAAGGAAGCATGCTGACCGACAAACAACTGGACCGCTATGCCGAAATTATGCTGTGGGCCCTCAAAACCGCCCGCAAACAGAAATTCCGCCCCCATGATATCGTCCTGCTGCGTTTCGACTTGCCGGCCCGCCCCCTGGCTGAAAAGATTTTCAGCGGTCTGATGACGATGGGCGTCCACCCGGTGCTGCGGGCCATGCCGCCCCCGGCGATCGAAAAATCGTTCTACCATCTGGCCCAACCGCGTCAGCTGGTCTTCAACCCGCCCGGAGAAGCGGAATTGATGCAGGCCTTGAACGGCAGCATCTACCTGTACGCCCCCGAATCCATCACCCATTTAAGTGGCGTAGACCCGTCCCGCATCGGTAAAACCCTGGTGGCCCGCAAACCCCTGAGGGACATTCTGGATGTCCGTGATCAAAAAGGGACTTTCGGCTGGACCCTCTGCCTGATGCCCACGGAAGAACTGGCCCGCCAGGCCGGATTGTCGATGCCGGATTACAGCGCCCAGATCGTCAAAGCCTGTTTCCTCAACCGTACACGGCCCCTCGACCACTGGCAGGGCATTTATGACCAGGCCACCGCTATCAAACGCCGGCTCAGCCGTCTGAAAATCGATCGCCTGCGTGTGGAATCCAACCACACCGACCTGGAGGTCACACCCGGTGAAAACCGGCGCTGGATCGGGCTTTCAGGCCATAACATTCCCAGTTTCGAACTGTTTACCTCACCAGACTGGCGCGGCACCCGTGGAATCTATTATGCCGACCAGCCCTCGTTTCGAAGCGGCAACCGCGTGGAGGGCGTCCGGCTGGAATTCAAAAATGGCCAGGTGATGTCGGTTCGGGCCGATCGAGGTGAGGGCTTTGTGCGTCAACAGTTGAAGATGGACCCCGGGGCCTCCCGGCTGGGCGAATTCTCCCTGACCGACAAACGCTTTTCCAAAATCAATGCTTTCATGGCCAACACCCTCTATGACGAGAATTACGGCGGAAAACACGGCAACTGCCATGTGGCCCTGGGGTCCTCGTATACGGATACGTACAGCGGTCGCGCCTCCCTGACGCCCGCGCTTAAAGCACGCCTGGGGTTCAATGACTCCGCCCTGCACTGGGATCTCGTCAATACCGAACCCAAACGCGTGACGGCCAGACTTAAAAACGGCGGGAGGCTCATGCTTTACGAAAAAGGACAATTTCAGTTTTGACGGATTGTGACTCATTACGAATTCATCAGTTTTAGCCGCCAGAGGAAGGTTTTCCTTCCGACGGCAAGGCGATAAGCCCGTTGCATCCATGGGATATTTGCAACCGCAGGAAAATGCCGCGGCCGGCGGTACGGGCCGGAGCAGTTAACGCAATTATCGGCTGGAGGGTGTCAAGCCCGAGGAGGTCAGGCTTCGGGAATTCCGTGCTTGATCAATCCCTGCACGGAATCGATTAAATGATGGATGGAGAAGTGTTTTTCCAGGACGTGGTCGAAATCGGTGTTCTCCAGAAGCCAGGGCGTTCCGGACACACCGATAACGGGTGTTTTCGGTTTGTCGGAAGAACGTATACGTCGCAAAAAGTCCCGGCCGTCGGTGCCGTTGAGCAGGATATCGGTGATGACCAGATCGAAGCGGCCCTCGCTGAACTTGCGCATGCCTTCATTACCGTCCGATGCCGTTTCGACCTGAAAACCATTTATGCTGAGAGCGTAGGCAGAAAGCTGCAGGATAGACTTTTCGTCGTCCACCACCAGAACAGATCACATATTCGCTATCACCCTCCCTAATCGTCGTCTCAGACTATAAATAAATTGGCGCTTTGATATCGGAATACTCCCCGGTTGTCAACAAGATATTGTAGCATTTAACCCACGATACCACTAAATACCGGATTTTCTTCAGAACTTTCCTGAGGGTCGATACGGGCGGGTTGAAAACCGGAAACCAGCGAGAGGGCGCCTCTAAAAACATCGACGGGATTGTCCGCTGGAGGAAGAGACGGGTTCGGAAGCCGGTCGGTCGCCGAACCCTTTTCAGACCTTGTACTTACCGAAATCGTCCGGGTTGAGATTCTCGAGATACTCTTTCCACTTACGCCCTTCTTCGCTCTGATCCAACACTTCGGCCTCTGCATCGAACGGACGGGATTTGGCGATCACGACCTCGTCGATAAAAATGGGCGCCTCGAAACGCAGGGCGATGGCAATGGCATCGCTGGGGCGGGCATCCATGCTGAATTGGCTGTCCCTGGCCAGAAAATTAACCCGGGCAAAAAAGGTGTTGTCCTTCAGGTCGCAGACTTCAATACTGCTCACGGAGACCTCCATCAAAGCCGCAAAGTTCTTAAAGAAGTCATGGGTCATCGGTCGATCGAACTTGACATTCTGCAGGGCCGAGGCGATCGAAGTGGCTTCCAGCAGACCGATCCAGATGGGCACGGCCTGTCCCCCCTCTTCGGTCTTAAGGATGATGATGGGCGTATTGGTGGCCGGATCCATCGTTATCCCGGCGATCGAGGCTCTATGCAGCATGGCATGTTTCTCCTTTCAATCCCCCGGATTTCTCCTCCACCCAGACCGGCCGCCCCCACAGGGAATGGGAAAAAGCCTTTTCGATACGAACGCCGACCATCAGCCCGGGACGGACGCTTTCGCCGCTGGCACAGTCCGGGCCCTGGTCGAAATTGACAATTTTATTTCCCGGTGTCCGGCCGGACCATTGCCGGCCTGCCGATTGATCTTCCGCCAAACCGGGGCGTGTACTGAAACCCTCCACGAGAATTTCCTGCTCGCTGCCCATGAGCGCTTTGTTATGGGCCAAAGTAAACGGCTCCTGACGCTGAAGCAATACCTGCAAGCGCTCTTTTTTAAGGGTTTCATCGATTTTGGCATCAAACCCTGCGGCCGGGGCCACCGTTCGATCCGAGTACATGAAGGCAAAAACGCCGTCGAAGGCAACCTGTTCTATCAAACTCAAGGTTTCCTCGAAATCGGTGTCAGACTCGCCCGGGAAGCCGACGATAAAATCCGAAGTGATCGCGATGTCCGGGCGCACCTGCCGCAATCGAGCGATGCGATCGAGATAGATGTCCCGGGTGTACTTGCGGTTCATGCGTTTTAAGACCCGATCGGATCCAGACTGGACCGGCAGATGGATGTGCGGACAGAGTTCGTCCAGACGGCCGAAGGCATCGATCAGGCGGTCGGACAAGTCTTTCGGGTGGGAGGTTATAAAACGGATCCTGTCCAGACCGTCAATACGGGCAACCTGTGCCAGTAAATCGGCGAAGGAGCCCAATTTCTCTTTCTGGCCGTAGCTGTTGACATTCTGGCCCAGCAGGGTCACCTCGCGCACGCCGCTGGCGGCCAGCAGACGAATTTCCTCTAGAACAGGGTCGGGATGGCGGCTGGCTTCCCGGCCGCGCACGTATGGCACCACACAATAAGTGCAGAAATTGTCGCAGCCCTGCATGATGGTCACGAACCGGGCCACCTGGCCGTCATCGCGAAATCCGCTGCTCAGATCGAGTTCCTCGATGGTACCGGTATCTTCGATATCGACCAGGCGCAGCCCCTGCCGGCGAACCCGTTCGACCAGCGGCGCCAGGCGCGGAATGGCCTTGGGGCCGAATACCAGATCGACCTGCGCGGCCCGGGCCAGAATTTTCTTGCCCTCCTGCTGGGCCACACAGCCTCCCACCCCGACGATCAAACCCGGTTTGCGCTGTTTCAGTTTGGCCAGCCGTCCGATAAAGCTGAAAGCTTTCTGTTCGGCCTTGGCCCGGATAGCACAGGTGTTGACAATGATCAGATCGGCGTCATCGAGTTGCACCGTCGGCACGTAACCGCTCGGTGCCAGCGCACGTTCGATTTGACCCGAGTCGTAAACGTTCATCTGGCAGCCGATCGTATTTATAAAGAGCTTACGCATGCACGTCCTTTAAAACAAGCCGTCAAATTCTCGGCCGGCATCGGTTCGATAAAAATTTCACCTTCCTGTGACAGCGAAGTCACCACCTCGTCGACAAGGACTTCAGACCCCGGGGCAATGGTGATGACGACGATCCCCCGGGCCGCATCCTTGGTGGTCAACACGGCCATCCCGTCATAAGCCTCGAGAATAAACCGCAGATAACTGATGTCGCGGCGCTCGATCCGATAGAAGCGCTGGGAGGTGCGGAGCGGCCCATCGCTCCGATGAATGTCGTCTGCGTCTGGTGTGTCCATAGGGTTTTTCTGAAATCAGAAAAGGCCGTTGCCGGATAGGCAATCGGACGTGCAAAGTATAACCATATGCCCCGCCATTGCAACCCCCAATAGCGTGCCCGCCCGGCCCGTCAGATGCCCCGGTGGGCCGGCCCCTTGCAATCTCAGAGACCGGGGCCGTCAGTGGGGAGCAAATGCATCCGGCGCCACGATAGAATGGCCTTGCCTCCCGGGGTCTGAATAGGATATAGGCGGCCCTTATGGACACCATCTGGGACATCCAACAACCCGATCCCGCGCAGGTTCAAAAACTCTCCAGAGCCCTGGATATCAATCCACTGGCCGCCACCCTGCTGATCAACCGCGGGCTCACATCCATTGAAGCCGTACGCCAGTTCCTGAACCCGGCCCTGTCCGCCATTCAGGCCCCACCGAAAGTCAGAGACATCGAGGAAGCCGCTCAACGCATCGCCCGCGCGCTGACGGACGCGGAAAAAATTCTCGTTTTCGGCGATTACGACGTGGACGGTGTCACGGGGACCGCCGTGCTGCTTGATTTCATCGCCCAGTCCGGCGGCCGGGCCGAACATTACATTCCCCACCGCCGCAAGGAGGGCTACGGGCTGCAGGCCCGTCATGTCCGGGACATCGTCATCCCGGGGCATTTCAAGTTGATCATCACGGTCGATTGCGGCATTTCCAGCCATGAAGCCGTGGAAGAGGCCGCTCGCAACGGTATCGATGTGATCATTACCGATCACCACACGCCGTCTGGCCCGTTGCCCCGCGCCCTGGCCGTCGTAAACCCCAAGCGCGATGATTGCCCGGCCGGTCTGGATCATCTGGCTGGGGTCGGGATGGCATTTTACCTCCTGATCCAGTTGCGCACCCATCTTCGTCGCACCGGTTTCTGGCGCGACCGGCCCGAACCGAATTTGAAGCACCTGTGTGACCTGGTGGCCCTGGGCACCATCGCCGACATGGTCCCCCTGGTACGCGAAAACAGGACCTTCACCCAGACCGGTCTGCAGTTAATGGCAAGCAGTCAACGGCCCGGTCTGGTCGCCCTTATGGCGGCCAGCCGCGTTCAACCCCGCCATATCGAGGCCGATGATATTTCGTTTCGTCTGGCGCCGCGCATCAACGCGGCCGGCCGCATGGCCCATGCCGATCTGGCGGTTGCCTTGCTCACCACGCCCGACCCCCCGACCGCTCGGAACCTCGCCCGCAAGCTCGATGACCTTAACCGCGAACGCCAGAAAACCGAACTCGAAATCGTCTCTCAGATTGTCGATCGGCTGGAACGCAACCCGCGGGAAAAGGATCGCAGGGCCATTTTATTGCTGGGATCGGACTGGCATGAAGGCGTGCTGGGGATCGCGGCCGCCCGCCTGATGCGCCGTTATGCCAAACCCGTCATTCTGGTTTCAGGCAACGAGGGCCTGGCCCGCGGATCGGCCCCGAGCTTAGCGGGGATCGACATTTTCGCCCTTCTGCAAAGCTGCGCGGACCTGCTCCACGCGTTCGGAGGACACGCCATGGCCGCCGGAATCACGATCGAAATCCGGCAATGGGAAGCCTTTCGCCAGCGATTCTGGGAACAGATCGAAGCCCGGACCGATCCCGGCCATTTCAGTCACCGGATTTCGATCGATATGGAAATCTCGCTGGATGACATCGACGACTGTCTGTTTAAAACCCTGGCGCAGTTGAAGCCCTTTGGCGCAGGCGTGCCGGAACCCGTCTTCATGGCCCGCGCTGTCGATATCGTCAGCCATCAGATTGTGGGGGGTAAACACCGGCGCATGCGACTGCGCAGCCGCAATGGAACTGCCGCCAGAGTCTTTCCGGCCATTCAGTTCAACGTTCCAACTGATGAGGAGATCCCGCCCACACTCGACAAAGTGGCCTTTCATGTCCGTCGCAATACCTGGAACGGATCCAGCGGTCATCAGCTTCACATCATCGCCACCGTCCCCTAAGGGCAATAGGGGTGGCGAATGCGACCGCTAACGGTAAATCTATACTTTTTTGTTGCAAATTCCAAATGTTGTCCCTATTATTCGAGGTTAAAAAACGCCGGTCTTCCGGTGTGAGGTCAAGTGGGAGAAAATGATGGCCAAAATATTCAGACCCAGTACACGCGAAGCCAGTATCCTGTCCCGAATAGAATCTTCGAAAGAACATGCCCGGCGTCGGTCCCTGAATGCAATCCCGGATTGCATCGATAAGCTGTCCAATGCCATCGCCATGAAGCTGGTGGAAAACAGGCTGGTGGAAACCACCAATAAAAACGGCCTGGAGGAACAGATTCAGGGTTGCCTCGACAAGCTTATCCGTGCGGACGACTTCGATATTGACTACCAGGTTGCCCCTTACCGGGCCGTTGTGGCGCAACCCCATATCGTGAGCATCTATGTAACCGCGTTTGTTCTCGAAAAGGTCATCGATCACAAGGACACGGTCGACATCTACGGGTCGGACGAAGAAATTTACACCTGCATCAATACACAGGTTAAAAAGCATTTACCTTGAGGCATGCGGCCGCGCTTTCACCCCCGTCTGGTCAATAAGCCCCTTGACGATCCCGGGTTGTTCGTCCCGTTTGCCTTTGAAAGCCGGGCCTTTCTATTCGACATCGGCCGCATCGATCACCTGTCTTCCCGCGATATTCTACGCATCAGCCATATCTTCGTAACCCACACCCACATGGATCACTTCTGTGGACTGGACCACCTGCTGCGTCTTTTTTTAGGAAGAGCCAAAACGCTCTTTATTTTCGGGCCCGAAGGATTTCTGGCGAATATGGAGGGGAAACTCTCCGCCTATACCTGGAATCTGGTCTCGAATTTCCGCGAATCCCTCACGCTGGTCGCCACGGAGATAAAAGCCGACGGTATGTACCGGCAAACCTACGATTGCCGCGACGGATTCCGCCCGGTCAATCCGGTGCGCCATTGCGCTTTCGACGGTTGTCTGCTGAAAGAGCCCTCCCTCAGGGTCCAAACCGCAATTCTGGATCACGGCATACCCTGCCTGGGCTTTACCCTGGAAGAAAATTTCCACATCAATATCGTCAAAGAAGCGCTGCAGGATTTGTCGCTTGCCACCGGCCCCTGGATCCAGCAATTCAAGCAGGCTCTGTACGACCATGCCGCGCCGGACCAGCTTATCCACGCCCCCCGGTGCGATCGCCCCGGCGAGACCGCCACCTTCCGCCTGGCGGAATTGGCCGACCGGATTGCCACGATCTCCCCCGGACAAAAGATCGCCTACATTACCGATGTCGCCTTCCATGAGGACAACACACGCCGAATCGTCAATCTAGTTCGGGGGGCCGATCATCTTTTCATCGAAAGCGCTTTCCTGAACGAAGATCGGAAGGCGACCTGCGCTAAAAAACATCTCACC
>JAERRP010000096.1 GCA_016735415.1 Desulfobacterales bacterium
TCACGCTCGGTGTCGCGAAAAGCAGTTCCATCGTGTGACGCACCTGGGGTTTAAGCTCCTGCAGCCGACCCGTGAGGGTCTCCCGATCCACGTCGGTCATGGGAAATCTTACCCCGCCGGGACGCACGAGCCCCTTCCCGAACCGGTTGCCGCACATCCACAGGGACATGTTGAGAAAGTCGCCCCGCATGCGCCCGCAATAGTTGGCCGGCGGCAGGAAGGCCACATCACCGCTCAATGCGCCCAGGTCGCCCACGTGGTTGGCCAGTCGTTCCAGTTCCAGTCCGATCGTTCGGATGATGCGCGCCCCGGCGTCGGGCGCCGTTCCGGTCAGGGCTTCGATTGCCTGGACAAAACACAGGCCGTGGCCAATGGCGGTATCGCCGGCAATGCCTTCGGTGATGATCGGCAGGCGCCGGGCATCGACATTCAGCAGAAGCTGTTCGATCCCCCGATGCTGGTAGCCCAGCTGGATCTCCAGGTGCAGCACCCGCTCGCCGATGCAGTTGAACCGGAAGTGCCCCGGCTCGATCACACCGGCATGCACCGGCCCAACGGCGACTTCATGGATTTCTTCCCCCTCAACGGCATAATAATCGTAGTTACCGGGGATATCGGCACGATAATCATTGCCGAAGACGTCCTCACGGCCACGATAATTGGGATGATAGCGCACCATTTTCAGCCAGGGGTGTCCCTCGGGCCGAATGGCAAACTGTTCCGCCAGTTCCCGCTCGAAAAGGTGAAAAGGTTCGCAGGCAAGGCTCATGGATGGATAAGCCGCGGGGGCATCGCAGCCGGCTGTAAGCAGGCGGTCCGTGCGCAGAACGGCCAGCAGTTTTAAAATACGTTCCTCTTGATAGGCAAAGTATTGGACGACCTTGCCCCCGCCTTCTACAATCCCCATGGCCTGGGTACAAAAATCGTCAAACGATAGATGGGGAATGCGCTCGCGGTCAACCGCCCGGCCGTTGCCGATCTCCAGAAAATCCGTCTGCATTAAAATCCTCCACCCAGGGGCGACACCGCTTGAACAATGGTCTGATACAAAGTTCCCGGTATCCAGAAACCCAGCACCAGGGAAGTCATCAAGAGCGCGTACTGTGGCCAGACCATGGCAGGTTTTTCTTCAATTTGGATGGTGGTATCGATGTCATCGAAGGAAATCTTCATGGCGTGCCGGCAGAACCCGGCAAATATCACGCCAAGACTCAGGATAAACAGTCCCACAGCCGCATAGTGTCCGGTTCGAAAGGCGGCCATAATGATAAACAATTCTCCCAGAAAAATGCCGAAAGGCTGCAGTCCGGAGATACCGGCGAATCCGCCGAAAAAAGCCACAAAGGTTTTCGGCATAAGCCGGGCCAGTCGTCCGGTGCCCTCGATCAGGCGGTTGCCGAATCCCAATAAAATATTGCCCGAACAAAGGAACAGCGACGACTTGATCAGGCTGTGATGGATGAGACACAGAATCGCGCCGTAAGCCCCCAGGCCACCAATACCGGTACCGAAAGCAATGATCCCCATGTTCTCGATGCTCGAATAGGCCAGCAGTCGTTTATACTCGGTCTGTTTCAGAATGAACGTCGCCGCCGCCAGAATAGACACCAGACCGAAGGTCATCAGGATCGTACCGGAAAAATCGCCCAGCCCGGCGGCATTCATGATTTTATTGGTTTTGAAAATTCCCAGATAGGCACAATTGAGCAGAACACCCGAAAGCAGCGCCGAAACCGGACTGGGTGCTTCGCTGTGGGCATCCGGGAGCCAGGTATGCATGGGCGCCAGTCCCATCTTGGTGCCGTAGCCGACCAGTATGAAAACAAATCCGGTTTTGAGCCACAGGGGGTCCAGTCGTTGGGCTTCGTCCGTCAGTGACGAGAAGGCCACCGGCACGTCCACGCCGCCGACATCCATGGACAGGGCGATCAATACCGACCCCAGCAGGGCCAGGGCAATGCCGACGGAGCAGATCAACACATACTTCCAGGTGGCTTCCAGGGATGCCGCGGAGCGATGGGTATAAATCAACGGTGCGCTGGCCAGGGTGGTGGCCTCGATGGCAATCCACATGACCATGATATGATCCGAAAGGGTCACCATGGTCATGGTGGACAGGAAAAGCAGCATGGATCCGGTGAAGACTCGCTCGGATCGGATCGCGGCGGTCTTGAGGTAGGCGCAGGTGTAAATGGAAATCAGAAAAAACAGGAGCGAGATCACGATCAGCGACAGCAGCCCCTCGGGGGTGACGGAAAAATAGGTCGAAAAAATCGCCAGGGGGCGCCTGACCCATAGCAGAATGGACAGGGCCAGATGGACAACACCGGTGATGACCAGCAGCGGGCGTCCGGACGCCCGGGGCATGAAAAAGGCGATGATGCCGGTGAGCATGGGAATAATAAAAACCAATTCAACCATACAGGAACCTATTCCTTTAGCGTTCTGAGCAGGGCCGTATCCACATCATCAAAGGTCTGTTTGATATTCTGCAGGATAATGGCCATGATCATGACCCCGGCCAACACATCCAGCAGGATGCCGAACTCCACGATATGGTGGGCGCGAACCGAAAAGCCGGTGCCCACCAGATAGATACCGTTTTCCATCATGATATAGCCCAAAACCATGGCAATGGCATTGCGCCGTGCCATCAGCAGGAACATGCCGGCCACCAGAAGCGTAATAGCCGTGGGCAGCAGCAGAGCATTTCCGCTGGTCTGGGGCAGACTGAATTTGGGACTCACAAAGGCAGCCGCAACGATCAGCACGAGACCGGCCAGGAGGGAGGCATTGAAGCCAATGATCGGCTCGACCTCCCGTGTGATGGCGACCTTTTTAATGGCCAGGTAGATACATAATGGAATTCCGATGCCCCGGATCAACAGGGTGACCAGGGTGAAGACGACACCCCCGACAGTCAGGTCGTGGCCCATGAAAAAAGGAACGATGGACACGACCACGCCCTGGAAGGCCAGGACCTTGATCAGGGCCGGCAGCCGGCTCGATCCAAATGAAATCAGCACGGACAGCAAGACCAGGGCCAAAATGGTATCAACCGGATGGATCATTTGAGAAACTCCAGCGAGATAACGGTTGCAAAAAAGGCCAGGGCAAACGAGGTCAACACAAACTGCGGCACCTTGTCCATACGGTAGCGGGCCATCACCGACTCCGTGACGCCGACGACCAGATACACCAGCATCATGGCCGCCAGGAAAAGCACCAGATCGGCGGCGGGATAACCGGTCGTTACAGGACAGATCAGGCTGGTGATCATGGTGGAATAGAAAAAGAGTTTCAGGAACGATCCCAGTTCGATGAATGCCAAATCCGGTCCGCTGTGATCCAGCACCATGACCTCATGGATCATCGTGAGCTCCAGGTGCGTGGCCGGGTCGTCCACCGGCACCCGCGAGTTCTCCGTCAGAAGCACGATAAACAGTGCCAGAATCACGAACAGCAACGGCGGTCCGGCCGTCTGCCAGAGGCCCGCGGGCTGACCGGCGGAAAAATAGCCGCTCAAACTCAATTCACCGGTGAGGATGTAGAACAGAATCAGGACCATGAAAAGCGTGGCCTCGCAGATGATGGGGAAATAGGCTTCCCGGGCCGCCCCCATCCCCTCGAAAGGCGAAGCCGTATCCATGGCGGCGGCGATGGTGAAAAAGCGTCCCAGTCCCAGTAGATACAGCAGCAGGATCACGTCACCCTTGAAGGCGAATATGGGCGGCTGCCCGGCGATGGGCAGGAACATCAGGACCGTCAAGGCGGCCCCCAGCGACACCATGGGCCCCAGTTTGAAAATAATGGTGGTGCTGGTGCTGTAAACCGATCCCTTTCGTAACAGCTTGATCAGGGTATAATAATTGATCAGCAGCGGCGGCCCCTTTTTACCGCCGAAAAACGCCTTCACTTTAAGGATGACCGCCGAATAGAACGGTGCCAGCATCAGCGCTAAAAGGAATAAAAAAACGGATGTCATCATCAAGCCTTCTCGTGGGTCGGAGGGGTCGCCGCAGACCTCATCCTTCCGGAAATCCCGCCGGGGCGGTCAGGCCCCCTGCAGGTCAGACAAAAAACAACAGCACCACAATCGCCAGAAGGATATAGCCGATGTAAAGATGAATATCGCCGTGCTGCAGCCATCGGAGTTTGTCGAACATGGCCCGGATCGGACGCACGATCACGAACTCCAGATGCTTTTCGGCAATATCATGAATGTGACTGTGATAATGGGTCTTTTTCGGAAAACGCCCTTGGATGGCGGGGTGGTCCTCCTCCAGAGGGGCCAGGGGTCCAAAAAATGCAAGGATCGATCCGGCATAAGAAGACCCCGTGTACTGCATTCTGACGGTTGGCTGCGTAAATCCGCATCCCCAGGTGCCGGAGGCGGTCACCGATTTTCCACGGTACAAAAAGACGCGCAAAACCAAAATCACAAGTAACACCGTGAAAAACAGCAGGGCCGCGCGTGTAATATTGCCGGTGATCTGCATGAAAGGCACCAAAGGTACGGGACCGTAGCCAAGATGGAGTGCTTCCGTGGCCTTGAGGGCCATGCCCGCAAACACGCCGGGAAATACCCCGATCAGCAGGCAGGCGCCTGCCAGCACAGCCATTGGCGCCAGCATGGAGACTCCTTTTTCATCCACTCCTTCCGCCGCCCGGCTTCGTGGTTCCCCCAGAAAGACAACCCCCACGACCTTGGTAAAACAGGCCAGGGCCAGGCCGCCGATCACCGCCAGGCTCACGATCGCCATGAGGCTCAACGCAAAATCGGTCTGGCCCAGAGCGACGCCGCGAAAGCCGCCCAGGTAGATTAAAAATTCACTGACAAACCCGTTGAACGGCGGCAGACCCGAAATGGCCAGGGAGCCGATCAAAAAAGTGGTTCCGGTGATTGGCATCTTCTTGATCAGACCGCCCAGGACATCAATCATGCGGGTGCCGGTCTTGTGAAGCACCATACCGGCGCCCATGAAGAGCAATGATTTGAAGATGGCGTGGTTGAGAACATGCAGAAGACCACCGCCAAACCCCAGCAAGGCCATGACCGGGTTGCCTGTGGAAACGCCGATCATGCCAAGGCCGATACCGATCAGGATGATACCGATATTCTCGACGCTGTGATAGGCCAGTAACCGCTTGATATCATGTTGTCCGAGAGCATAGACCACGCCCAGGATGCCGGACAGCATGCCGGCGATCAAGACGATATAGCCAAACAGGGGCACATGCCCACCCAGAAGCGCGTACATGCGGACGATACCGTAAATCCCACACTTGATCATTACCCCGGACATGATCGCGGAGATGTGGCTGGGGGCGGCCGGATGGGCCTGGGGCAGCCAGACGTGAAAGGGGAAAACACCGGCCTTGGAACCGAATCCGATAAAAGCCAGGACGAAAACCAGAATTTTAGCAGACTCCGGCAAAGCGGCGGCGCCATCAAAGCCAAAACTTGCGGTGTGGGAATAGATCACGCCGAAAGCCGCCAGGATGAACATGGCTCCCACCTGGGAGAAAACAAAATAGAGGTAGCCGGCGTTGCGATTCCCCTCGCTTTCATAATTGTAGACCACCAGGAAAAACGATGACAGTGACATGATCTCCCAGCAGAGCATGAAGGTGATCATGTTCGCGGCGGTGACCACCAGGGCCATGGAGATCACCAGCAGACTGAAAAAGAGGTAGTGACCGGCCACGCGCAGAGACTTCCCGGCGTCTTCCATGTATTGAAAGCTGTAGATGGCCGCCAGCAGAGAGATGGCGAAGATCACCACCAGGAAGAAGGCCGCAAGGCCATCTATGTGAAAAGCAAGATTGAACGCGTGCTGGTAGGATATCGCGGCGTTCGCATCGGCGCTCTGGAATATCCTGATGGTGGCATCGATCAGCCCGATCAGTCCGCCGGCGGTAATACCGAAGCATGCAACTGCTTTCATCAGGACAAAGCGGCGGCGTAAAAAAAGGAGTGGCCCAACGCCACCCCCGAGTATGATTGTTACGGCCAGAAAGAAAAAATCCATCGCCAACACCAATTCGGTTCCCGTCGCGTTTTTGTCCCTATAGATAATGATGCCATCAACTGAGCGAGTTTCATGCCGACGCGGGCGGCAGTGGCACCCTGCCCACTATAAAAATTCATGAGCATTTAGCCCAGAACGCCGATGGAGTCAAGATTCAATGTTCGCAACCGAACGGTCACAAGTGTGGCGCAATGGCAGTTTTCGCTGTTTTTACGGCCGGATAATAATGGTGGGATACAATCCTTCCAAGGCCCCTTCAGGGTAAGGCTGGATGGTGTTGAATGAGATATTCTGGTTTTTCTGAGCATGCCCCTTTTCCTTGATACCATTGTAGAAGGCGCCGTTGGCTTCAAGGATGTGATGGATGCGATCGCGAAAGCCATTCACAAAACTTGCCCCACTGCCCTCAAAGAACAGGTTTCCGCGCGAGAAACCCTTGTTGATTTTGCTAAGCTCCTTGAGAGCGATGCTGTTGGTCGCAAGATCCGCCGGACCGGTCACCAGCCCCCATACCAAGTGACCGGCCGGTATGCTCAACGGTTCTTTGATATCGATGATGGTGTGAGGCATGATAATACAGTCCTTGCCAATGGTCAGCCGGCCTTCCGGACGCCCGCGCAGGAAGCTGTTAAACCCGACGAATACCGTTGGCCCCATATCCGCTTCGATGATCTTGGCGCCATGGGCGGTCACATTGCAGCCTTCCAGCCGGGAATTGATGATATAACAATTCTCCTGGGCATTGGCGCCTTTGCCCATCCATGCATTCTGAAGGAAAGCGCGTTGGGCCACTAGAACATTTTCGCCGATATGGGTTTTGGGTTTGATCACGGCGAAACGGTCCAGCGAGGCGTTTTTGGGGACCGTCACAGGATCGATATTGACCGTTTCAAAAACACGTTGAAAGGCTTCTTTGCGATCTTCCACAAAGTCGATCAGGAGTCCCTGGGGAGGACTGCCCGCCACGAAATGGATGTAATGGCTCAGTCGATCCAGGGGATAGCGGTACAGGAAGTTGAAATTTGCGGGGCTTCTGACCCAGACGGTGCCGGGCGCAATGTTGAGATGGCTGATCTCGCCGGCCTGGACGTAGGAAAACGTGCCGATGATGCAATCGTAGGTGGTCGTCAGGTCGACCGTGGCAAAAGGCCCCAGAAAACTGCCGTCGATGGGGGACCCATGGATATTGGCGTAATGGGTGGATAACGTATTGCTGATGAAAAAGTTTTCGAGGGTCTCGGGGTCGTGGGAGAAGTTGTGGACCAGGGTTTTGATCAGGAAGCTGTCTTCGATCCGGATGACCTCATCCTTGGAAACCGGAATTTCGAAATCCGGATACTGAAATACATCCCCCTGTTTCTTGAGCTCGTCACCCCGGATGTCACTCTTGTAAAGAATCGAGTTGGTGGCGCCGCATCTCCCTAAAAAATAACTGCCCGCCAGGTTGGATTGCCGAAATTGGAAGTCCAGCGGATGATGCGGCGTGATACCGTAAAAGGCATAAAACTTTACCAGTTGGTTGAATGGGACAAGGCCGTTGACGAACGGATGAACGTCGAACTGGAGTTCCCGCAGATTGATGTTGACGCGTTGTATGATCCGATCGAAAAGATTTTGCAGTGCTTTCATAATATTCCCTGTTAATTTCGTATCCATCCAGAAATGGTAGATTTTGGTTCAGGCCAAGGCCGCAGCGATTTTGGAACCGCAGGCGTAACCAGCTACGTCGAGGATTTCAAAAGAGCGAGAACGCCGGCCTGGGCCGAAAGATGCCTTTTATGGATGGACCCTCGTGCATTCCTTCATGGTGTGATACACGGCCGCGAAAACGTCGGCCAGACGCAAAATCCCGATGGTGTTGTCATCCCGTTTGACCATCAGCGACAGGAGATTGGCCTGCACCAGCTGGTGGATCGCCATATCCAGCGTTGCCTCTTGATCGATAAATTCGTCTTCGGCGGCGGTGTGCATGAAATCCTCTACTTTCAACGTCGCCGCCTTCTTGCAGAGGTCTTCCAGGGGGGCCGCTTGCCGTCGTCCCTGTTTGCGCAATTCCCGGATGAAATTAGCGCTGAAACCGAATTGACCGAGCTTTTGGATACGGCCTTCTTCGTCATGTCCGGGCTCGAGCGCGCGAAGCGCATGCAGATGGCTCAACTTGCCGATGACGCGCTTCTTCCGGTCCAGGATCAAAATGCCGCGGTGTTTGTATTTGGTGTGATCGAATTCTTCCTGGGCTTTCTCGAGCGCCAGGACGGCCTCAAAAAGGGTCGACCCTACCGGTACGGTCGCATACTCCGACAGGGGTACCATCAGATCCTTGACAAGATAGTTATTCACCGAAAACCTCCCTCGGCCGCTCAGGGTTCGTATAAAAACAACTTTATAAATAATGAAAATTTCAGTAAAAAACAAGAGATTTTCAAGGTGGGGGCGGCCTCCTGCCGAATACAGGAACAGCCTCCTTCCGATATAATCATTTACTTTCTTCCGTGCGCCCACTATTTTTAGCAGGCGGACCGGTCCGGCGTCAAACAACCCTGCCGCCCGGCCACACGGAATCCACTCGATTCCAAACCGCCCTGACTCACCCGGGAGATCCTCATGATTGGACACAACATCGTACACGGCCAGGAATTCCGCATCGTGGTCGAAGTGGTGCCGCCGGCCGGACCGGAGACGGAACCGCTTCTTGCGGCCCTGGAAACCCTCGCATCCCTGTCGCTGGACGGTTTCAGTGTGGCCACCAACCCCGTGGCCAAGCCGCGGATGAGCGCCATGGCGCTTTGCAGCGTCATTCAACAAAGTGAGAAATGAACCCTGACGGCTACGCTCATGAGCCTGCGCTACAAATTCAACCAGGCCCGGAAACTTCTGGCGGGCCTAACGCCGGTCGAACGGGAAAAGCTGGCCCGCATCTGTGAAGGGATCCAGCGGGCCCAGGACGAACTGCTGAGAAAGGCCGAACCGGCCATGCGGCAATGCCTCAACAACTGCGAGGGGCTCTGCTGTCGCAACGCCCTGGTGGACGACATCATCGGTCTCTGGGACCTTGTCTATATCCTGGCCCTGACCCCGGCCCTCGAGGAAACCATGGCGGCCCGGGTCAAGTACGAAATACCCTTCTACACCGCGGACTGCCTGTTTCTGGGAAACGACGCCGGCCCCTGCATTTTTACTTCAAACGTCCGACCCGAAGTCTGTATCACGACCTTCTGCAGCGGCGACCGGGGCATTCAGAAAGAAATTCGTGCCGTCAAACGTCAGTTCTTTAAGTTGACCTGGTTTTTCATGCGGCGCAAGCCCCGCGCCATCAGGCAGGCCCTGCAGCGCATCTTGAAGCCCGGGGCCTTGAACGCGGCCGACCGCTGATCCGACCACGTCATTCGGATCGGAATCGAACCGCCGGGCCAGCCCGGAACCATTGTTGAATGAGGCTGTTCCTGCTATACGCGATACTGTGCTGTTGGTATCGCCGTCAGCATCAGCGCTTTGCGATCGTTTCCGAAACAGGGATAATTTTTGCGGCCGGGATCTGCCGACATCTGTGATCCCATGGTTAAAAACACTTTGAGGTAAAACCGGTCTGAATACGAATACCTTAAAAATAAAACGTCCGGCCGGAAAAGCAGCGGTTTTATTTTACGGCAGGGGCGGGCGTGGGCAGGGGGGCGCGGTCGGGACCCCGGCCCCCCAAATTCTGGTGCGGTCCGGCCGGCAGG
>JAERRP010000246.1 GCA_016735415.1 Desulfobacterales bacterium
ACGCTCCCCGCACCCCCAAACCCTATCGCGTAAACGGCGTCTGGTATCAGCCCATTCCGGACGCTTACGGCTTTAAACAGCGCGGCACAGCCTCCTGGTACGGCCGAAAATTTCACGGCCGCCGGACCTCCAACGGTGAAACCTACAACATGTACGGAATTTCAGCGGCCCATAAAACGCTGCCTTTCGGCACCATGGTAAGGGTCGCCAACCTGCGCAACGGCCGCCGTCTGGATATCCGCATCAATGATCGCGGTCCCTTTGCCAAAAGCCGGATTATCGATCTTTCCTACGGGGCCGCCAAAAAACTGGGGGTCGTCGGGCCCGGAACGGCGCCGGTCGAAATTGTCGCCCTGGCGGCGCCGACCCGGTCTGTGCCACAACCCGGCGGCGGACGGAAATTCGAGACGGTCGACCTTACCCGCGGCAACTTCACCTTTCAAGTCGGCGCCTTCCAGGACCGCGCCAACGCCGATCGCTTGGCGGACAAATTGGAACAACTCTACACCAATGTTCACATCACCTCTTTTGACCGCGGGGACGGACTGTTTTACCGCGTCCGGGAGGGACGGGCCCACAGACTGGACGAAGCCGAGACGTACGAACGCACGCTGATGCGGCAGGGCTATGATGTCTTTATCGTGGCCGAATAAAAACGACGCCGCTCGCGGCCCCCGGGTCGTTTTTCTCGACCGGGACGGTGTGATCAACCGGGACTCGGCCGACTATGTCACCGCCTGGGAACAGTTTGAATTCCTGCCCGGCAGCCTGGCGGCGATAGCGGCCCTCACAGCGGCCGGTATCGAAGTGATTGTGATCACCAACCAGGCCGCCATCGCCCGCGGCCTGATGACCCCGGAAACCCTGGAGGATATGCACCAACACCTTGGCCGCATCGTGGCGCAAAACGGCGGCCGCATCAAGGCCATCTTCCACTGCCCCCACCATCCCGACGACCGCTGCAGCTGCCGTAAACCACGCCCCGGCATGATTCTACAGGCCCGCGACCGATACGGTTTGGATCTGAAACAAACCATCATGATCGGCGACCGCGCCAAAGACATTGACTGCGGTATTCAGGCCGGCTGCGGCCGCACTATCCTGGTGCTTTCCGGTTTGCGTGACGCCCGCCCGGAACTGCAGTCCAACGGACTTGAACCGGACCGGACCGCCGCCGATCTGGCGGCCGCCGTCAGGGATATCCTCGGCCATCGGAGCAACCCGCCATGAAGGTCCCCGACACCCGTGTTACGGTCACGGGCACCATCGAACACATCACCTATCACAATCCCGACAACCATTTCACGATCGCCCGGCTGCGGGTCGACGGCACGCGCAATCTGATCAGCATCCTGGGCTATCTGCCCCCTTCCGGGCGTGGCGAAACCATCCGGGCAACCGGCCACTGGGAAAAACACCCGCGCTACGGACCGCAGCTCAAGGTCGAGCGTTATGACAGCCTGCTGCCCGATACCGTGGACGGCATCCGGCGCTACCTGGCCTCCGGTGTGATCCCCGGCATCGGGGCCAAAACCGTGGAACGCCTGGTCAGCCATTTCGGGGCCGATCTGCTGCAGGTCATCGAGGAAGCCCCCCACCGCCTGACGGAAGTGCGCCGGATCGGGCCCGGCACCGCCGATCGCATTGTCCAGGCCTGGCAGACCCACCATGCCGCCCGCCGTTTGATGGCGTTTCTTCAGGCCCACGACCTCAGCCCATCTTTCTGCGGCCCTCTCCTGAAAGCCTATGGCGAAGAGGCTCTAAGCGTGCTGGAGAAAACGCCCTTTCGCCTGGTGGACGATCTGCCCGGTCGCGGATTCCAGATCGCCGACGCCATCGCCCGCCGGCAAGGCACCCCGGCGGACGATCCCGATCGCATCCGCGCCTGCCTCCTGCATCTCCTTTCACAGGCCGTGGCCGAGGGCCATGTCTGCCTGCCGGAAACCAACCTTCGGGCGCAGGGACAGGAACGCTTCGGAATCGATCCGGCCGACATGGGTGCGGTCATAAAAATATCTGCGCACAACGGCGAAATCGTCTGCGACCGCTCCGAGCCCGCCGATGCCATCCCGCGCATCTATCTGCAAACCCTCTACGAGGCCGAAACGGGTATTGCCGCCCGTCTCGGGGCCATGCAGATGCTGGATTCGCCGGCCATGCCCTGCCGGCCCGAAGACATCACCGCCACGGTCATCCAGCGCCTGGCCATCAAGCCTTCCGGCGACCAGCTCGACGTCCTCCAGGGTGTTTTGAACCACCGGGTGGCCGTGATCACCGGAGGCCCCGGTACGGGCAAAACTACCCTGATCCGCTCGCTGTGTGCGGTTTTCGAGGCCATGGGGCGGCGGGTCTGCCTGGCAGCGCCCACGGGTCGGGCGGCCCGACGCCTCAGCGAAGTTACCCGCCACCAGGCGGCCACCCTGCATAAACTGCTGGGTTACAACCCCGTCGAGGGTGGTTTCGCAAAAGACCAGGACGACCCCATCGATGCCGACGTGTTCGTTATTGACGAAGCCTCCATGATCGATACGCCCCTGGCCTATCACTTCCTCAAGGCCGTGCCCCTGTCGGCCGCGCTGATATGGGTGGGCGATGTTTTTCAACTGCCCCCGGTGGGGCCGGGCAAGGTCTTAAAAGATATCATCGATGCCGGACGGACGGCGGTTTATCACCTGACCCAGGTCTTTCGCCAGCAGGGTGAAAGCCCGATCGTCCTCAATGCCCACCGGATCCGGGAAGGCCGGATGCCGGAAGTGAAGAAAACAGATACGCGCGAAATAGCCGCCTTTCATTTCATCGAAGAAAACCGCCCTGAGGCCGTCGTGCGGACCATCGTCGATCTTTGCGTGCACCAATTGCCCCGCCAGTTCGACTTCGATCCCATCCGCGATATTCAGGTCCTGACCCCCATGCACAAGGGCGAGGTCGGCACCATCAACCTGAACCAGACCCTGCAGCGTCACCTCAACCACCGCCCGGACCCGGCTGGATTTACACTTCAAGCGGGCGACAAGGTGATGCACCTGCGCAACAATTATGTGAAGGCCGTATTCAACGGCGACATCGGGCGGGTGGAAGAAGTGAATGCCAAACAGGAGCGCCTGACGGTTTCCTATGACGACCGCCGGGTGAACTATGATTTTGGTGAACGCGATGAACTGACACTGGCCTATGCCATATCGGTGCACAAGTCCCAGGGTTCGGAATACCCCGCCGTGGTGGTGCCGCTTCTGACCCAGCATTTCGCCCTGCTGCAGCGCAACCTGCTCTATACGGCCATCACCCGGGGAAGGGAAGTGGTCGTCATTGTCGGGAGTAAACGGGCCTTGGCTGTGGCCGTACAGAACAATCGCCCCCGACAGCGCCTGTCTTTCCTGCACGAGCGCCTGGTCAGCGGGTGAATCATGGCCGCACCGCGCCAAGGCCTTGAGGCCCGCGTGAAAAAATAACTTCAGATTTTAAGCACCGCGGCATCCCGCCGGGCGGCGTTGCAAAAGCTCGGAACGGGCCGGCGAGGCCGGCGCTTATGCGCCTTGTCCGATCGGCGCTTGCAATGCCTTCGGGCTCAGTGTTTGAATCGGGGGGCTTTCCGAAAAATCAGGTCTTGTCTTTGGTGGTCGCGGGAAGCGGCACCTTGATGAAATCCACGCCTTCGCTCTTAAGCGTTTCTTCTTCCCGTTGCGTGCTGACCCCGCGGATGTTACGCGGTTTCTCAGCGCCATAGTGGATTTTCAGGGCTTCCCTGGCGAAATCGGGACCGACATCATCGAAGTTTTTCTCGACATAATCCTGAATCTGCCGCCCCAGGGCATCGAGGCTTGTCTTCGCTGCCAGTGATTGGCGACTGATAGGAGGCGGGCTGTTTTTAATGGCAAAGGTCGACGGGATACGGGAGATCTCCGCATCGTTGCATACCGGGCACGTGACGAGGCCCTTTTTCTTCTGGGATTTAAATGCCCGGGCATCTTCGAACCAGCCTTCGAAGGTGTGCCCGTTGCAGCATGTTAAGTCGTATGCGATCATGGAAATTGTTGTTCTGGTCTTTCTTGTGGATACCACCGCCAAATGGCCCGATCACTGGCAAAAAGTCTAACACAGGACCCGGTAATTTTAAAGTTCTTATTGACATAAGATAAAATTTCTAATCAATATAGCAAGCTAAAATCAGTGCCGTTCCCATCGGCCATATGAGGGTGGCCCCCGACGCCGCCGCGATGGATACAAGGAGAAATGATCACCATGCCGATTCGCAAATACTTTTCGATTATACGGCCGGGCCATGTGAAACTGACCGGTATTTTGCTGGCCGTCATTGTGGCGGGGGTCTTCCTGGCCACCGACGTCATGGCCCAGAGTTGGTATGTGAACGTTGGGATCAAATCGCCTCTGCGATCCGGGCCGGGGCAGGAACGTAAAATCCTGACATTTGTGGCGACGGGCGAACGGGTGCAGGAAGTTCTGGAAGAAGGCGAAGAGTGGATGCATGTACGCATGGCCAATGGCAAAGAAGGCTGGATGCTCAAACGCTATCTCACCACCCAGAAACCCAGCAACCTGCTTCTGGAGGAACTTCAGCGCCGATATGCCGAGATTGAAGCCAAGGCCACCCGTCTGGAAGAAGAAAACAATCAATTGAAATCGCAGAACGAAAAATACTCCTCCACGCTGGGCACCAAAACCGCCGCCATGGAAACCCTGAACCGCGATTTCAGCGAACTTAAAGAGGAATCGGATGCCAAAAGTTTTCAGATGCGCAAATACCTTGTCTTTTTTTTCAGCGGGGCCGGCATCCTGTTCATCGGGATCCTTCTGGGGCTGGTCATGAAACGTCAGCGACGCAAATCCATGTATATGGTTTAAGCCACCGCTGCAGCCCCCAACACGTTTTTCACCCAATGGTGTCATAGCCCTGCAGTTATGGCACCATTTTTAAATATAGACCCTTAGACGCCATGGACGTTCAAACCGATTTTCTGGTTATCGGCAGTGGGGTTGCCGGACTTAATTTCGCGCTGCGTGCGGCCCGTGTTGGGCGTGTGGCCCTGGTCACCAAAAAAGAGGCCATGGAAAGCAACACCAACCTTGCCCAGGGCGGCATTGCCGCCGTTCTGGGCGCCGGCGATTCGTTTGCGCTCCACGTCCAGGACACCCTGGCATCCGGTGCCGGTCTATGCCACCGCGAGGCCGTGGAACTGGTGATCCGGGAAGGCCCTGCCCGGATTCGCGAACTGATTGAATGCGGTGTATCCTTCAGCCGCGACGGCAACCGGACGGATAGCTTCGATCTGGGCCGCGAGGGCGGCCACTCCCGCAACCGCATCGTGCACACGGCCGACATGACCGGCCGGGAAGTCGAACGGGCGCTGCTGGAAAAAGCACGCGCCCACCGCCATATCACCTTTTACGAAAACCATATGGCGATCGATCTGATCACCTTTTCGACCCGCATGAAACGCGGAGTGGTCACCACCACCCACGAGGAACACTGCTGCGGGGACTATGTCCTGGATCGAAACACCAACAGCGTCAAGAGTTTCGGCGCCCGGATCGTGCTGCTGGCCACGGGCGGGGCGGGCAAGGTTTACCTCTATACCAGCAATCCCGACATTGCCACCGGCGACGGCATTGCCATGGCCTATCGTGCCGGGGCCACCTTGGCCAACCTGGAATTCGTCCAGTTCCACCCGACCTGCCTCTATCAGCCCGAAGCCAAAAATTTTCTGATTTCGGAAGCTGTCCGCGGCGAGGGCGGCATCCTGCGCGACGCCCGGGGACGGGCTTTCATGGAGGACTATGATCCCGCCAGAGACCTGGCCTGCCGGGACGTGGTGGCCCGTGCCATCGACACCGAGCTGAAACGTAGCGGGGAGGATTCCGTCTTTCTGGATATTACGCACCGCGAGGCGGATTTCGTGCGCACGCGGTTCCCTAATCTGTATGAGAACTGCCTGCGGTTCGGCATCGACATGACCCGGGAACCCATTCCGGTGGTGCCGGCCGCCCATTACATTTGCGGCGGTGTTGTCACCGATACCCACGGCCGGAGCGATATCCGGCACCTTTACGCCGTGGGCGAAACCGCCTGCACCGGGCTGCACGGTGCCAACCGGCTGGCCAGCAATTCCCTTCTGGAAGCACTGGTCTATGCCCACCGCGCCGCCGAGCAGGCCGTTGAGGAGTTTCAGGCCATGGCGGCCCCGGGCTTTCCGGCGCCTCCCCCCTGGGACGAAGTCGGGACCACCGACAGTGACGAAAACATCATGGTTACCCAGAACTGGGACGAAATCAGGCGTTTCATGTGGAGTTATGTGGGCATCGTGCGCTCCGACAAGCGTCTGGAACGGGCCCGGCGGCGCATGCAAATGATCCAGCAGGAAATCCACGACTATTACTGGAATTTCAAGGTCACCCCCGACCTGATCGAGCTGCGCAACCTCGCCATCGTGGCCGAACTGATCATCCGCAGTGCCCGCCGCCGCAAGGAAAGCCGGGGGCTGCACTTCAACATCCAGTACCCCACGACCGATGACCGGCACTGGCTGAAAGACACCGTGTTGCGGCGCCCGATTGCGGGCTGAGGGCTACCTTTGAATTCTCTATACCCTTTGGTTACTTTTCTTAGGCGTATAAGAAAAGTAACATCCAGACAAAGCACACCCAGATGGTTCCGAGTACGATTAGTTTTCCACCACTACCGTTGTTCACATAACTTCCAAATCGAACCAAGACGCACGTCTATAATTCTTCCGGCGTAAAAGCCGTCACGTCATCGATATCGGACGTGCCGGCCAGGAGCATGGCCAGCCGGTCAAAGCCCAGGGCATTGCCGGCGGCCGGCGGCATGTCGGGCAGGACGGTCAGGAAGGGATCGGGCATGGGGGCCAGCGGTTTGTCGGCCTGGCGGCGCACCGCCCGTTCGGCCTCAAAGCGCCGGCGCTGCTCGACCGCATCGCTCAACTCGCTGAATCCATTGCACAACTCGACCCCCCCCAAATACAGCTCAAACCGCTCAGCCACTTCGGGCCGGTCCGGGCGGCGTCGGGCCAGGGCCGCGCAGGCCGCCGGGTAGTCGTAGAGAAACAGCGGGCGCTCCCACCCCAGCCGGGGTTCGATGTCAAAGGCGATGATATCGTCGAAGCGATCGGCGGCAAGGGCGTCTTCGGGCGAGCAGTCGGCAAAGCGTTGAAAGGCGTCGCTCACCGACAGGCGGTCAAACGGGAGGTTCAGGTCGATGGCCCGGTCCTGAAAAACGATTTGGCGACGCCCATCCAGGCCGAGGGCTGCATGCCGGATCAGTGCTTCGGTCTGATCCATCATCTGCCGGTAATCTTCGTTGGCGGTGTACCATTCCAGGAGCGTGAACTCGGGCAGGTGGCGGCGTCCCCGTTCGCCCTGGCGGAAACAGCGACAGATCTGGAAAATACGGGGAAAACCCGCCGCCAGAAGGCGTTTCATGGCCAGTTCGGGCGAGGTCTGCAGGTACCAGCCGTCGGCTGCGACCGGGTCGATATGGGCTTCCGGGGCCGGGGCCGGGATGCGTACCGGGGTTTCGACTTCGAGATAGCCCGCAGAGGCAAAAAAAGGCCGGACGGCCTTCAGCAGAGAGCCCCGCCGTTCGAGGTTGGCGATGATTGTCTGCTGGCGGTAAGGCATGGGGGCGACCGATTCTCTCGAAGCCGTCAGGATGGGCGTACGGTATAGGTATCCGTGGTGCGGTCCTGGAGGGCCACGACGTCGAACTGCCTGGCATCCGCTTCGTCGAACCAGCCGCGCCCCACCGACCGGCACCGGGCGCAGGCTTTGCGCGGGATGTGAATCGCCAGGATGCGCTTGCCCCGATCCGATCGGGAGTCGATCCTCAGGGCGCCACCGCACTCCTCGCACAACTGGATGGTTTCATCCTGGGTCTCCTGGATCCCGTCGGTATCGTAAAAAATCTGGCGGGAGCGTTTATGGCCGCCCGGCCTGGCGCGCACCTCGTCGGCAATGGCCTGGCGCCGCTCCCAGTAGGTGCGTACCAGTTGGCAGATCTTAACGATGGAGGTGCCGACGGATTCCGACTGGCGCAGGCGTTCGGGGTCGTAAGAGGGCTCCTCCACTTTACTGTAATCCATGCCGGCCATGGCCAGAATGATCCCCAGGTTGACATAGGGCAGCGCCCCCTCGATGGCGTAACCCCCCTCCAGAACAGCAATGTCGGCATTCAACCGTCGGGTGAGCTCGGCATAACCGCGAGCCGTGAAGTTCATGTTGGTGATGGGGTCGGAGAAGTGATTGTCCTGACCGGCGGAATTGACGATCAGCTGCGGCTTGAAATCGGCCAGCACGGGCAAAACGGCGTGCTCGATCGCATAGAGAAACCCCTCATCAGAAGTGTGGGGCGGCAGCGGAATGTTCAGGGTGGTCCCGATGGCGTTGGGTCCTCCCAGTTCGTTCGTAAATCCGGAACCGGGGTAGAGGGTCCGGCCGTCCTGGTGAATGGAGATAAACAGGGTGTCGGGATCGTGCCAGTAGATGTCCTGGGTGCCGTCGCCGTGGTGACAGTCCGTGTCCACGATGGCCACCCGGTCGACATTGTAGGCCTGCCGCAGGTGCTCGATCATGATGGCTTCGATGTTGACGTTGCAGAACCCGCGGGCGCCGTGAACGACCCGCATGGCATGATGCCCCGGCGGACGCACCAGGGCAAACCCCTTGTCCACGGTGCCGTCCAGCACGGCCCGCCCGATGGTTTTGGCGCCCCCGGCACTGATGAAATGGGATTCGGTCATGACCGCATGGGGGTCGGGCATGCAGAAATGGACCCGTTCGACATCGGTGGCATCCACCAGGTCGGGCTTTAACTCCACAATTCCTTCGATATCCAGCAGGCCTTCTTCCACGACCTGGTCCTGGGTGTACAGCAGGCGTTCTTCCCGTTCCGGATGCGTCGGGGCGATGGCCCAGTCAAAGGCCGGAAAGAATACCAGACCGGTTTTAGTTTTGGCTTTCAGCATGAGCGTTCCCTGATCGACGGCCTCCGAAGATGGGGGTTGCGGCAACTTTCAGAAGGCGGATCACATCAGTCTTCCCGCCACTGGATCGTAGCCGTGGATGAGGCCCGGTTTTACCTGCGCACGGATCCGCACATTTTTTCCCGTGGTGTTGAAGCCGCGCACCATGTTGAACTGCAGGTCTTCGGTGACCTCCATTTCCAGATGTTCCGGATTGGCCCCCCGGGCAAGGGCCTTGCCCTGCAGCAATTCGAGCGCCTTCCGGCGGGCATCGCGTCGGTCGAAAGACCGTTCCACGGCCTGCCGGAAGTCTTCCTCCGGCGCAAAGACCGTCTTCTGCTCGGTGTCGGCATAGAGTACGACTTCGCAGGTGGTCCGGGCCAGGGCGGCGCCGATGGCGTTGGCCACCGCCCAGCGCGGCACCACGCCGACCTTCAGAGACGAGAGGGTTTCGAGCTTCTCGGCAAACAGCGGGGCCGGCCCGCCCATCACCAGGATCGTTGTGGGTGCCACTTTATCCCCGGCCCGCATTTCGTGGACCGTGTAAACCGGCCGCTGGTTGATACGTGCGATCATGCCGTCGGCTTCCGTCAGAATCCGGCGGCAGGTGTGCTCGAAAACCTCGGCCGCCGCAGCTTCGACCGCAAGGCCCATAGCCGCGGCCAGGGGCCTGAATCCCTGGAGCGCTTTCTCGCGGTCGCCCTTGCGGGCCTTGCCCAGAATCACCAGCGCATCCGTCGGGGTCGGCGTCGGACCGCCATGGGCCAGGGCCGGACCGTCGCGATGGGGGCCGACCAGCAACCGGCCATTTTCGAACCGCACCGCACTGTCGCCGCCGATACCGATGGAATGGGTTTGTAAGGACCGGATCAGTGTTTTGTAGCCACCCAGCGTCACACCCAGCGGGTCCAGGAGCGGGACCTGGCTGATCAGTACCGTCATATCGGTGGTGGTGCCACCGATGTCCATGACCAGTGCTTCTCCGTGTTCGGGACCAAAAGCGATCGAACCCATAACACTGGCGGCGGGTCCGGAGAAGATCGTCTGGGCGGGGTAATCGATCGAAGCCTCGAAGCTGGTGTTGCCGCCGTCGGCCTTGAGAACACGGATGGGCACCTCCCAGCCTTTTTGCACTAGGGTTTTCTTGACGGCTTCGAAAAATTCCCGGTGGATCGGGTACACGGCAGCATTGAGATAGGTGGTGACGATCCGACGCGGAAAGCTCAGGTTACCGGAAATGCGGTGCCCCAGAAATACATTGTCAAAAGCGCCTTCCAGCTGGCGCGCAATGGCGACCTCCTGCTCGGGATTGCGGGTCGAAAATTTGGTGACAACCCCCACGTTGCGGATGCCGGCCCTGCTGAATTTTTCCCTGGCGGTCTCGATTTCCGTGCTGTCGATCGGTTTGACCTCCCGGCCGCGGTGATCGATGGAGCCGGCCACGCACACGTAGTGATCGTTGGTACGGTAAAAAATCGGGTCGATGCCGGGGCCGCCGGAAACGATCATACCCACTTCCGGCAGTTTGCCCTGGATAATGGCATTGGTGGTCAGGGTGGTGCTCATGACCATACGCTTAATCCGGCGTGGGTCCACATCGCCGGTTATCCGATCGAGGGCGGTTAAAACAGTCTGGAAGAGATCGGCAGGATCCGTCGGCACCTTGACTTCGTTAAGAACGCCTTCATTCCCCAGTAAAACTGCGTCGGCATGGGTTCCGCCGACATCGAGACCAACGATCATAGCAGCAATCCGATACTTTATAGGTGGGGATCACGGTTCGTCCGGTCGCGCAGCGCAACCGCAAATACGAAAAAAACCCTAACGGAAACAGGGGGAAATGTCAATCGGGCCCGCACGGCTATTCGCATGGACGGTGCCTCGCCGACACCGGATGTACCCCCAAATCTGCCCTGTTCATTGTTCGGCAAAAGGAATCCAGTGGCCGACCATCTGCTGCAGCTGGCCATTTT
>JAERRP010000592.1 GCA_016735415.1 Desulfobacterales bacterium
CCCCCGGGCTCGGAGAAATTGGCTTGACTATCGCCGACGGCGCCGGATCCGCCGATTCCCGGGGTTCCGAATTGATGGGCACATGTACGACAACCGGTCCCTCGGCCATGTCGCTGAAAGGGCGATTGAAATGCCAGTACCCGACCCCGGCGATAATTATGATCAGAAGGCTCAACCCGATCCACAGCCGGTGCTTCGGACCATGCGCCGCCTCCCCCCCGGGTTCAAGGATCATGGTTTCCTGATAGCCGGGACGATTGGCGGAGGCTTCCAGATCCGAATCGGTCGGCATGACCCGCCGTAAGGACCGGGTCATCGAAGCTTCCTCGGATACATATTCGCCCTCGAACAGGGCTTTCATATATCGCGCCAGTTTTTGGTCGCTGGGCCTGAAGGTGAGATGGTAGATACAGTCTTCCAGGTCCGAGCGCATCTCGCCGCAGGAAGTATAGCGGGCCTGGGTATCCCTGGCCAGGGCCATATCGAGAATCACCACCAGGCACTCGGGAAGATCGCGGACAACCCGCTCCGGGCGGACAAACCGGGCTTCCCGGGCCCGGGAAAGGATCTCCATCGCATCGCCCTCGTACATGAAATGTCCGGTCACCATTTCGTAGAGCAGAATCCCGACCGAAAAAATGTCGGCCCGATGATCGACTTCGAGACCTTCAGCCTGCTCGGGCGACATGTAGGCCACTTTCCCCTTGATAACGCCCGAACGCGTGCTGGTAATGCGGCTGGCGGCCTTGGCAATGCCGAAATCGATAATTTTCACCTGGCCGTCGTAGGTGATAAAAATATTTTGGGGGCTGACGTCGCGATGGATAATGTTCAAGAGATGGCCCTGGAGATCCTTCATGTTGTGGGCATAATCCAATCCGGAACTGATGCAGGCCGCAATATGGAGCGTGTTCTCGAGCGACAGGGGCATGCTGCGCTCTTCGGCGGCGCTCAGAACCGATTTGAGATCCTTCCCGAACAGATACTCCATGGCAATAAAATAGGAATCTTCCAGGCGGCCGAAATCGTAAATCTGAGCAATGTTGGGGTGCTGGAGAAGGGCTGCCAGACGGGCTTCATCGATGAAATAATTGATGGCGTCCTGCTCGGCGGCAAGATGGGGCAGGATCTTTTTGACGGCGACGGCTTTTTCGAACCCCTCTTCGCCGGAAATTTTGCCGCGGTAGAGTTCGGCCATACCGCCGACGGCGATCCGATCGGTCAGCCAGTATTTCCCATATTTGGTTGGTTCAGAAGCGTTCATGGCACGATCGATTTGAAAACCGGGGACCCGGGCAAGCGTACCGCAGATGGCCCGCAAGCCGCAGCCCTCCGGCGGCATCTCGAATAAATGGTAATTTGATTAACCTATTAAATCTATCAAAGCATTCATTAAAAAACAACTCATAAGGATTCATTCGCCCGAATCGTCATCTAGGCCGCCCAAGGGCCAACAGCGACCGGCACACGGATTCCCGGTCGATTCTCCCATGAATGGACATACCATCGACTAAACTGATAATATTGGATTTTTCAAAACTCTTGCGGTGGTTTACGGTTGACATTTAAGATTTGAATTTGTAGGAGAAGTTATCATTCGGATTAACATCAACAATCAGAAACCGTTCAGAAACCGTTGGTTCTCTTCCATGAGGCCGCAACAATGAAGCAGCAGCGCTCAAAGAAAAAAAGCCGTGGCCGGAACAAAAAGACCGCCGAAGAATTCGAACGTGGCTTTCGCAGGCTCGAAAATAAGGAAGCCCGGGTCTACAGCCGGGCGCCCTGTTCCGAGGATACCCACTTCTCCGCCAACCGGGAACTGTTCCGCGGAACGATTAAAAACATGAGCCAGGGGGGCATCTACGTTCAAACCAAAGAACGTTTCGTGGTCGGGCAGGAAGTGATGGTGGCCGGGCCTTTTAACGAAAATCAGGATGACGTCAAACGCCTCGGCAAAATTGTCTGGCACGACCATGGCGGTATTGCCATTCAGTTCATCCGCCGCCAGTTGCCGCGGCCCAGGCGCTGACAGCCGTCAACGGTCGTGGTGGGCCGGTGGGTTGAGCTGCGCCGGATCATTCGGCCGTCCGCCTTTTTGACCCCCATGCCCGTTACCATCCGGGAATTGCAAATGTCGGATTTCCAGAACGACGACATGTTAACCAAAGTATCCCGCTACAACCTCATTCGGAATGGTCGGATGCTTTATATCGATGTCCATGAAGCGATTCAGGGATCACTGGCCGCGCCCTTCGTGGCCGTTCCCAATTTGATCAACATCATCGCCCGGCCCCGATACCAGGGCACGGGACAAACCGAGAGGGAAGCACTGGACGACTGCCTGAGAAAAGTCAGGTCGATTGCCTTTGAAGATATTTTCCCCCACAAAGCCACTCCCGACACGCCCGAATAGTTAATGCAGCGAGGCTTCCAGCGTGGCAACGGACTTGGGGATGGTCGGCCCCAATACACGCCCGCCGTCTTCCGTAACGAGAATATCATCCTCGATGCGGATCCCCCCCAAACCGTCAAATGGCGCCAGTTTGTCATAGTTGATAAAAGCCTCAGCGCGCCGCTCGCGGCCCCACTGTTTCACCAGACTGCGGTTGAAATAGATACCCGGCTCCACCGTTACGACAAAACCGGGGTCAAGTTTGCGGGCCAAACGCAGGGCGGCCAGCCCGAACTGTTCACTGCGTCGGGTGTCGTCATCATAACCGACAAAATCCTCCCCGAGCGCTTCCATGTCATGAACGTCCAAACCCAGCATGTGCCCTAAACCGTGCGGGAAAAACAGGGCATGCGCCCCCTCCGCCACGGCCTCGGCGGCACTGCCCTGCATCAACCCGAGTTCTTTCAGGCCGCGGCAGATGACTTCTGCAGCCGCCAGGTGAATATCGAGAAAACGCTTTCCGGGCGCGACTTGGGCGATGGCGGTTTTCTGCGCCGTCAGCACGATTTCGTATAATTCCCGCTGCCGGGTGTCGAACCGGCCGCGGACCGGCAGGGTGCGCGTAATATCCGAAGCGTACCCCCGGGGCGACTCGGCCCCGATGTCCATGATCAGCAAACCGCCGCCCGGCACCGGATCCGCGCGGAGGCTGCCGTGTAAAATGTCGCCGCACGGCGTCACAATCGGTGGAAATGCGAAACGGCTGTCACAGGATGCAACCACCGCGGCCATCCGCCCGGTGATTTCCACGGGGGTCTGGTTTTCGAGGGGGGCAACGGTGGCGGCCTGGTACATGGAACGGCAAATCCCAAGGGCTATCTCGATTTCCGCCACTTCTTCGTCTGTTTTGATAGACCGCTGGGCAATGACGGCGCTTATCATGTCACGGGAGGCCTTCGGCGCGACCTGAGCAGTCGGGATATCCAGCAGCCGACTGAGAAGCAGAATCTGGTCGGCCCGGTAAGGCGGCAGGTAATGGATCGCCCGGCCCTGACGGCGGGCGGCGCTCAGTTGTTCGCCAAGGGCCTCCGGAGGCCCGTATCGATCGAAGCCGGCGGCTTCGGCCCTTTCCGCCAGCGTCGGCGCCGGCCCGGTCCAGAGGGCTTCTTCCGGTTCGGCTTCCTGGCCGTAGAGAAGCGATCGGTTCTCGTCGCAATCCACCAGCATGACAAGCGCGGGAACCGCCAGGGCGCCGAAGTAGAGAAAAGTACTGTCCTGCCGGAAGGGATAAGCGTTGGCCGCAAAGTTGATCGGGCTCAATGGGTGACCGGGAATGATCACCAGACCGGAAGACATTTGCTGCGCCAGACGGGTACGCCGGGATTGATAGACTTCCTTTGAAAACATATGGCCTCACTCGCTTTGTAAACGGGTAAAAGAACCGGTACGCACAGACACACAGACATGCCGTCCTGAATCTGAAAAATGACGACGGGGGATGGAAGCTGTCAAAACCCGTCTTCAGGCCTGCCCGGGTGTGCCGGGAATGGTCACCACCGGAACCGGCGAATTTTTAACCACCTTCTCCGCCACGCTGCCGAAGGCAAAATGATCTTCCGTTCCCCGGGTTGCCATGACCACCATATCCATTTTTTCGGCCTCGACCAGTTTCAGAATTTCACGCGCCGGATCGCCCACCGCGATATGGCGGACATAGAGCGGGCAACCCGCCAGATGGTCGCTGCAAAGCTGCTGCAGGCGTTTGTTGGCGGTCTTTTCTTCCCACTTCAGGATCTTGTCGATATGATCGGATTCAAATTCCCCGTACCACCGATGGGCCGTCAGGTCCTCGATCACGTAGAGAACATGTATCTCGGCTTCATACCGTTCGGTCAAAGAGGTCACGTAGGGCAGGGCGGCCTGCGCCCGCCCCGACAGATCGGTGGGCCATAGAATCTTCTTGATCGGCATGCTACACCTCCTGTGATGGTGAAAGGTACTGAAAGACGCAGCGACAACGAATATTCACCCTTTATCTGCGATAAACATAAGCCCGCCCGGCGGCACCGCAAGTTCGGCCACAAAGCGTGAGCCGCGACCGATCGCCCGTGCCCGCTTCAGTCGAACGGATTCGCGACCAGATCATTCACCCAGATGGTCTCCTGCCGGATCTCCCAGCGCACATCCCACCGGTCGAACCGCATCCCGAAAGACTGCTTCGACGCCCGCACGCGATAGTAGGCCGGCCGGGGGTCGAGGCTCAAGACCTGGCTTATGACGCGCCGGGAAGTGTTCCGGGTCGAAAGCGGCAGG
>JAERRP010000749.1 GCA_016735415.1 Desulfobacterales bacterium
CGGAAACAAATAATATTAAAACATCTAATATATTAATACAAAAAATGTTTAAAATCAACTAAATTAGATTATTTAATATATTGACAAGTGAAGACATCTAATAATAATGTAACTGTAATTTTAATTATACGATAATTGAAATGTTCAAATCGAGAATTCTGGTGAGGAAATCATGACGGCAACCGCTTGAAACCTGTAGAATATGTTGATAAACATTCAAACGGTTATAAAATTCATCGCCCAAAATGTGGAGGCCATGGATCATGGAACCAACCCCAACCGCTAACGCATTACCTTTATGTAAAGCCGAATTCGCAACCTTGGCGGAAGCCTTGGATCATGCTGCCAGGGGGTGCACGGGATATAATTTTTACAATGGCGCCGGAAAACTCTGGGCGCGCCTGCCTTACGCAAAACTGCGGCAAGAGGCGCAATTACTGGCACGGCGTCTGCTTAGCCTGAAACCCGAACGAGGCGCCCGTGTTGCCATGGTGGCGGATACCGGTCCGGATTTCATGCGGTTCTTTTTTGCCTGCCAGTACGCCGGGTTGGTACCCGTGCCGCTGCCGGCCGCCATTTATATCGGTGGCCATAAGGCTTACGTCGAAAACCTGGAACGTCTGCTGTTTACGTGCCGGGCGGCCATTGCCATGGCGCCGGATACTTATCTGCCCCTGCTGCAGGAAGCCGCACAAAACCTGAAGTTGTCATTTTGCGGCTGTCCCCGGGATTTCGATGCGTTACCGCCAGGTCGCGTTCGACGGCAGTCATCCAGGCCACATGAACCGGCCTATCTTCAGTATACCTCCGGGAGCACGCGTTTTCCCCGGGGGGTGCTGATAACACAGGCGGCGGCCATGAATAATCTGAAGGGGATTGTCCGCCACGGCTTGCAGGTCAATCCGTGTGACCGCGCCATGTCCTGGCTACCGTATTACCATGATATGGGACTGGTTGGTTTTGTGCTGGCACCCATGGCGTCGCAGGTCTCAGTGGACTACCTGAATCCCCGGCATTTCGCCATGCGTCCGAAACTGTGGCCGGTATTAATATCAAAAAACCGGGCGACCCTCTCGTTCAGCCCGCCATTCGGTTACGAGCTTTGCATGAAGAGCCTGAAGCCAGGTGATATTCATAAGCTCGACCTGAGTTCATGGCGGGTGGCCGGGTTGGGTGCCGAGCCCATTCGCGCCGAGCCGCTGGTCCGTTTTTCCGATCTGCTGGCACCGGCCGGTTTCGATGCGCGTGCATTTGTTGCCGGCTACGGCATGGCCGAATGTACGCTGGCGATAAGTTTTTCACCCCTGGGAAAAGGTTTGATCCTGGATTCTGTGGATCGCGACAGGCTCGCTGAATCTCAAAAGGCCGTGCCGCCCCGAAGACCGGCCCAAAGTCCGAAGTTGTTTGTTGACTGCGGGGAACCGCTGCCGGGATATGAAATTGAAATTCGCAATACCGAGGGGCAGGTGGTTTCGGAACGATCGGTGGGGACCCTGTACGTTCGGGGGCCCAGCGTCATGACGGGCTATCTGGGTGACGCGGACGCCACCCGAAACGTACTGGCGACGGATGGCTGGCTGAACACCGGCGACCTGGCCTATCGGGTGGGGCGCCGCCTGATGATTACCGGTCGTGAAAAGGATATGATCATCATCAACGGCCGCAATGTCTGGCCCCAGGATCTGGAGTGCCTGGCGGAGAGCCAACCCGAGGTGCGCGTCGGCGATGCATCGGCTTTTGCGGCCAAGGATGCCGAGGGCAGAGAGCAGGCGGTCCTGGTCATCCAATGCCGAAATGTCGCCGCCGCCCGGAATGCCGATCTGGCCGATCGTGTCCGGGCCATCGTGTTCAGAGAACAGGGCATTCCCTGCACGATCGAGCTTGTGGCGCGCCACACCCTCCCGCGCACAACATCCGGAAAACTGTCGCGCAGCAGCGCCCACAAGGATTACACCGACAGGCAAGCCCGCGTGGTTGACGCGGTAGCGGCAGGCTTGGCCAGTGCGGAATCAGCGCCACCACGGCGATACGCGGCCCAGCGTTAAAAACGTATTAATTTACCAGAAAAAGGAGTGCGGGATCATGTCTCAGCTGTCCATCAACGGTAAAACCATCCGGGACGATGGTGATTGTTATGTTATTGCCGAGATCGGTCACAACCACCAGGGCAACATGGAAACGGCACGGAAGATGTTCAGGGTTGCCAGGGAATGCGGGGCCGATGCCGTTAAGCTGCAGAAGCGCGACAATCGCAAGCTGTATACGGCGGTGGCCTATAAAAAAACCTATGAGAACCCCAACAGCTACGGCAAAACTTACGGCGAACACCGTGAATTTTTAGAGTTCGAAGGGCCGGAATACACGGAATTATTGGCCTACGCCCGGGAACTGGGGCTGGCCATGTTTGCCACGGCCTTTGATTTTGACAGTGCCGACTTTCTGGCCCGGATGGACATGCCGGCATTTAAGATCGCCTCAGGCGACCTCAAGAATGTTCCGCTGCTCACCCATGTCGCCCAGTTTCAGAAACCGATGATTCTTAGCACGGGCGGGGGCACGATGGATGATGTGCGCCGGGCTTACGACGCGATCATGCCGATTAACCCCCAGCTTTGCATCCTGCAGTGCACGGCCGGTTATCCGGCGGCCTTCGAAGAGCTCAATCTGCGGGTGATCAGCACGTTCCGGGAACGGTTTCCGGACACGGTCGTGGGGTTGTCCTCCCACGACAACGGCATTGCCATGGCGCTGGCAGCCTACATGCTGGGGGCCCGGGTGGTGGAGAAGCATTTCACGCTGGATCACACCTGGAAGGGAACGGATCATGCCTTTTCGCTGGAACCCAACGGATTTCGCAAACTGGTCCGGGATCTGCAGCGGGTTCGCGTGGCCATGGGCGACGGGGTGAAGCGTGTGTATGCGAGTGAAGTCAACCCGATGGTCAAAATGGGTAAAAAGATTGTGGCGGCCCGGGATCTACCCCAAGGTTATGCCATCCAGATGGCGGATCTGGCCATCAAGTGCCCGGGTGACGGCCTGCCGCCTTATGAGATCGAAAAGGTTATCGGCCGGGTGACGGTCAAACCGGTAGCCATCGACGAAGACATTACATTCGATCTGCTCAACGGCCAGGACCACGGGGCCACCGTTTAGCGGCCCATGGCCCGTCGGCGTTCGCTGAAAAATGCCAGGTGGTACCTGCTCAGAGAGATGCCCTGAAAAAGGCCAATCGACGCCTGCGGTTGCGTTCTCGGCATCAGGAATTACATCTATTATCTGCCTCCCATGGCCCGATGCGAAATAGTCGTTGAACAACTGTGACCCGACCTGCAAATTTCCCGTCCACCATTGGTATCCGTAACCTGTGCAGCATCTAAAATATACGATTGGCATTCGGTAACGGCAGCGTCCTTGAAACCGATCGAAAGCGCCTCGGCGCGGGCGGGCGAGCGCGGCAGGGATCAGCGCGCAGGGGCTTTGCGACCCGGAGGTGTACAGTCCGCCGCCGGCGCCGCTACGGCTTTTGGTTGAATTCGGCCAACCTAGCGCTTATACTGAATTCGTTTATGAAATCGTCCAACCAGAGATACCCGGAAAGTTCTAAACCGGCTGATCGATCGCGTGCCGAAAAGGGCCGGCCAGAAATGACAGCAACCCGCTCAGCGGCTATCCACGTCACGGTTCTGGGATCGGGCACCTGCGTGCCGTCCCTCGAACGCAGAAAGCATTCGTCATAGCATTTGTT
>JAERRP010000067.1 GCA_016735415.1 Desulfobacterales bacterium
GTTGTTATCAAGTGAACTTTAGCGCATCTTGATAATTAATAGCAGTATTATCAGTATATTATTAAGTATGCACAAACGATGAAAAATCCCGTTGGGCAGCTGAAACAGGCGTGGCATATAATTTGCTGAGTATTCGGCCAGGAGGAAAACCATGCTGAGTGACAAGGGTTTTACGTTGATAGAGATGATAGTGGTTCTTGCTATTGCCGCCATTCTCGCCATGATCGCGGTTCCGAACTATATGACCTACAAAGAACGGTCAAAACTTCGTGGCGCCACCAGCAACTTGGTGGCGAATTTTGAACTGGCCCGCTCAAGGGCCATCAAAGAAAATGGAAACGTTGCGGTAGTTTTTAATGCCGACGGTCGTGGCTACATGGTTTTCGAAGATTTTAACAGCAACTGGACCCAGGATGCCGATGAGTTGTTGCTCAGATCGGCCGAACTTCCGTCCGGTGTCAGCGTCAATATGCCGACAACATTTGCAAGCGACAGGATGCATTTCAATTCAAGGGGAATTCCCGATGGGAGTTTTGGCACCGCCACGCTTCGCAATTCCATCAATGAGGAGCAGAGTGTCGTCATCAATATTGCCGGTCGTATCCGAAGGCAATAACGGATTGACATTTATGGAGAAAATGAACATGCGTTACACATTTTCACTGGCTCAGAAGATAAACGAAGAAAAAGGGGTCACCATAATCGATGTCCTGATCAGCATGGCGATCCTGGCAATCGGTATTCTGGCCGTGGCCAAGATGCAGGTCGCCACCGCCCGGAATACCACCAACGGTAATGTTTTGACGCTTGCCACCATGCTGGCCCACCGTCACCTCGAGCAGATCAAAAACGTCGCGGACGTGAGCGATCTGGATGATACCACACACCCATTGGTGGCGACACAGCGATTTGACGAACAGGGCAATCCCGATGCCAGTGGACTTTACCAGATTTCCACGGTGGTGGTCCCCGCGGCAGCACCCATCGGTAGTCTGGCGCGTAATGTCGCGGTAACAGTATCATGGAACCGCCAGTGGGGAGCGAACAGGCAATTAACTCTCCGAACCATAACCCAGGGAAACGGGGTATGAAAATGGCAATCAACCTTATTCAAAACGGATCAAGGCCGAGGCCCTTAAAACAGAACCGCAGCGAATCCGGTGGATTTACACTTGTCGAACTGCTGGTTGTGCTGGCCATGTCCATGATTTTAATGGGGGCGGTGGTTAGCACCATGGCCTCGCTCAAGCGGTCTTACACCACCCATGATGTGGCTGCGGCCACACAACAGGATATCCGCATGGCCATGACTTTCATGACCCGCGATATCAAACTGGCGGGCCTGGATCCCCTGACGACGGCCGGGGCCGGTATCGAGCGTGCCGAATCCGCCTATATCCGTGTCACCGTGGACCGGATCGATACGGGCGCGGGCGATACCGAAGCCAACGGTGGGATCGACGACACAAACTTCGAACGGGTTTCATACTTCCGCGATCCCTCCGATAATACGTTGAAAATCCGGCTTTATGAGGGCTCTACGGCCAGTCAAACGACCCAGACGCTCGCCAATAACATAACCAATCTGCAATTTGTCTATTTTGATGTGGACGGGGCCGTCACCACCGTCCTGTCGGATATCCGCAGAGTCGGCATTACCCTGACGGCCCAGGCACCGGCGGGATTGGAAGGAACTATGGAGCGTACGTATACGACACGGGTACGCTGCCGGAATCTGAGTCTTCCTTAAATTTAGTGATAAGGTGATTTGTGATGCGAAAAGACAGACACAACCGGTGTGGGAATAATAGCAGCAAAGCAGGGCCGGCGGTTTTTAGCACTTTACGCAGGGAGGATGGTTCTTTCGTCATCATGACGACCCTGATGATCCTGGTATTGCTGACGCTGACCGGCATTGCGGCCACCCGGACCGCCAATACGGAAGTTACCATCGCCGGCAATGAAGCTTTCCGCAATATCAGCTTGTACCAGGCCGAAGGCGGGGCCGTTGAAGCGGCCATGAAAATCGAGGCCATGGACGATGATGACCTGAGGATCGTCAACCCGTCCTTAAATCCCGATTACCCTGGCTGGATGACCTTTCACACGGATATCAGTCAGGGCGATATGGCCGAAGCTTCCGCCTGGGATTTCAGCGGCGATGCCGACGATAATGCCGCTGTCTCCGATTTTCAGGGGGAAGTCCAGTTCGCTGTCGTCGACAAAGGTGTGGCCGGCGGTTCCTCGCTGATCATGACCGGCGGCGAACAGAAACGTGAATACCAGGTTTACGGACTGTCCGACACACGCGGCGGCAGGGCCATGATTGAAGTTGGCTACCGCCGGAGGCTGCTCTAAGAAAGCCTGATCGATTTCCACGGCTGGATTCAGCCTTTGTTTGTAAAGAAGAAAACGATTCGACGCACAGCGATCATATCACCGGGATCGCACCATAGAAGTCATCGCCGTCCACAGGGAAGGGCGAATAAGCAGGCCTAGGAGGAAAACATGATACGCATCCGTCAACACCATTTTCTGAACAGCGCGAAAATTTCGGCCCTGATGGTCGCCATTCTCTTCTTTATGCCTGCTGTGGTTCTCAGTGCAACCACTCTCAATCTCAGCGCCCCATCTCCCGCTGATGTCAGCGAGGGAAATGATGCTGTTTTTACAGTGACTGTTTCCGGCGATGACATTGCAGCGGGTTCTGTTGTTGTTGATTTCAATCTTGTTCCCAATACGGGTGTCACATCGGGCGATTTTTCCGCCGGGGCAAATGTTTCCATTGGAGCGTTTGATACGGATCACTATCCGTGTACGCTGACAATTACCGGTCCGTTAGCATCCAGCGCTACCGTAGATCTGCCGATCCGATTTGAAGCCGATGGAAGAGTCGAAGTTAACGATGCAACTGAATCCATAATGATTCAATTAACGGGTACGAACGATGTAAATGTTACCGTCAGTGGTGCTCCTGCCGCAGCCAATATCATCAGCACCGACACGACGACGGTGGGCCTGGTTTCCTCGGCCTCGACGTTGACGGAAGGCGGCAGTGCGGGCAGCTACACGGTGGAGCCGGCGGGAGCCGTTGATGAAGATGCC
>JAERRP010000332.1 GCA_016735415.1 Desulfobacterales bacterium
ATATCGGCACAATGTGGGTGAAGATAATGCCGATGCCCATATGAAGCGTCAGGTCATGGGCCGGGAAGTGGTAGTGGCCGTCACCGACGGAACCCTGGATTTTGGGACCTGGGAACAGATTTTCTATGGGGAGTTTGACGGACGGCGAAAGAAGCGTGTCTTGGTCAAAATTATCGGAGAGTGAAAACGGATAATATGGAGATGAAAAAAACGGCTGAAGACAACGCGTGGATTAAACGCGTGACGCCCGAACTGACAGCCCCGAGTCTTGGCGACAACACAGCGGATGTGGATCGTCTGGTCAAGGGATTGAGACAACAGCTCAAGGCGGCTGATGTGCGGGTGGATTTTTCGCTGGTGAAGCGGTTGTCACATGATCTCAGGGCCCATGACTATTGTGTGGAAGGGGCGGTTTATCGAGATGGAGATTGCTGGCGGCTGATCGATGTCTTTGATGGAAAAGAACCCAAAAAGGTTCATGGCCTTTCCCTGGATCTGGGAAGTTCCACCCTGGTGTTGCGACTGGTGGACTTGACCAGCGGGGAAGCCCTGGATGAGATTTCTTTTAACAACCCCCAGATCGAGATCGGATCGGACATCCTGATGCGAATTCACTTTGCAGGGCGTGAGGGGGGGCTTGTAAAACTTCAGGCGTTGGTGCTGGATGAAATCAACCGTAAAATCGGGAAGCTGGTGGAAGAAAACGGTGTCACACGAAAATCCATCGTGGGGATGCCCGTGGCCGGAAACACCACCATGACCCACCTCTTTCTGGGCCTGGATCCCCACTGGCTTTGCCGGGAACCCTATATTCCGGTGGTGAACCGTCCGGATCTTGTGAACGCCCGGGAAGTGGGTCTAGAGATCAATCCGGAAGCGCCGGTATTGGTGTTTCCCAATGTGGGCAGCTATTTCGGCGGTGATTTGATCGCGGGCATTCTGGCGTCGAAAATGACGGAGCGGGAGGATGTTTCATTCCTGGTGGATGTGGGCACCAATGCGGAAGTGGTGATCGGGAATCGGGACTGGCTCATGGCCTGCGCCGGCGCCGCGGGGCCGGCCCTTGAGGGCGGGGTTGCCGATATGGGCATGATGGCGGCACCGGGCGTGATTGACAGTGTTATGATTGATCCTGATACGGTTGCTTTTACCATCGGGACGATTCCTAAGCGCGGTGGTTCGGCAACCACTGAAGGTCGTGGCCCTTTAGGCATATGCGGTTCCGGGTTGATCGATCTGGTGAGTCAGCTTTTTCTGGCGGACATGATTGATTTGAGGGGCAAATTCGTGCCGGATCGCTGTGGAGAACGTCTTAAGGAAATGGATGGCATCCGGCATCTGATCGTGGTGCCGGCTGAAGCTTCGGGGACCGGCAGGCCATTGACCCTCAGCCAGATCGACATTGATGGTTTGATTCGGTCCAAAGCCGCCATGTACACCATTTTGACCACCATCTCCAAAACCGTAAACATTGCATTTGATGATATTGGACGGTTTTTCGTGGCCGGCACCTTCGGGAGCTATATCAATCCCCGGTCCGCCATCAACATCGGAATGATTCCCGATCTGCCCCTTAGTACCTACGTTTCTCTGGGCAATACATCCCTTGCGGGAGCGACCATGGCCCTTCTGGGAGTGGATGCGCAAAAATCACTTTTTCACATCCGGGATCAAATTACCTATCTGGAATTGAACGTCAACCAGGAGTTTATGAATCTTTTCAGTGCGGCGAAATTTTTGCCCCACACGGACCGGTCCCTGTTTCCCTCTGTGAAGACATGGGGTGGGAATAATACCGTTCCGGCCGGGGAAAAAATCGGGGTATGAATCAACAAGATTCCCAAAGGTATTCCCCCCTGGCTGCCCGTATGCGGCCCAGGACCCTGGATGAATTTGTGGGTCAGGCGCACATTGCCGCACCGGGTCGCCTGCTGCGCCGGGCCATTTCGGCCGATCAGCTCACTTCCATCATTTTTCATGGTCCTCCCGGAACCGGAAAAACCACCCTGGCCATGGTCATCGCCAACACCACCCGCAGCCGTTTCGTCTCTCTGAACGCTGTTTTGACCGGCGTCAAGGATCTTCGCGAAGCCATTTCCGGTGCGCGAAGGCATTGGGATGAAAATGAACGCCGGACGATCCTGTTTGTGGATGAAATTCATCGGTGGAATAAGGCCCAGCAGGATGCCCTGTTGCCGTGGGTTGAAAACGGCACGGTGATTCTCGTGGGCGCCACCACTGAAAATCCCTATTTTTCCGTAAATTCACCCCTGGTGAGCCGCAGCCGCGTTTTCCGTTTGGAACCGCTTGGTAAAGCGGATCTGTTTGCGGTTGCCCTTCGGGCGCTGGCTGACACTGAGAGGGGGTATGGGGCGCTTAGGGTGCAGGTCCGGCCCGATGCTCTGGAGCACCTGGTGAATGTGGCCAACGGCGATGCGCGGAGTGTGCTGAACGCACTGGAACTGGCTGTTGAGACCACTCCCCCCGATGATGAGGGAACGGTTGTGGTGGATATGGCCGTGGCCGAGGAGAGCATTCAGCGACGGGCGGTGCTGTACGATCGGGACGGCGATGCCCATTACGATACCATCAGCGCTTTTATTAAATCGTTGCGGGGTTCCGATCCGGATGCCGCCTTGTATTGGCTGGCAAAGATGGTCCATGCGGGTGAAGATCCCCGTTTCATGTTTCGGCGAATGCTCATCCTGGCATCGGAAGACGTGGGTTTGGCGGATCCTGAAGCCATTGGGGTGGTCACGGCATGTGCGGATGCCTTTGATCGGGTGGGGCTGCCGGAAGGCCGGTTTCATCTAGCGGAAGCGGCTCTCTACCTGGCCACGGCCCCCAAAAGCAATTCTGCACTGGCGTTTTTCGATGCCTTTCACACGGTGGAAAAAGAAGGGAAAACCGATGTCCCTTCGCACCTGAAAGACGCGAGTCGGGACAAGTTGGGGTTTGGCCATGGTGAAGGGTATCTTTACCCCCATGCTTATCGGGACCACTGGACTGCCCAGCAGT
>JAERRP010000121.1 GCA_016735415.1 Desulfobacterales bacterium
CAGGATTAAATGTTAATGGTTTTTCAACACCCGATAGGCCAGGGGATCAGGGTCGTCAGAAACTCAGGATGATTCCGAATGAAGGCTTCCAGATAACCACGCTGCGCGATCACTTCTTCCCGGCATTGAGACGACAGATCGGTGTCGGCCTGCACGTGCAAATCGGTTTCCTTGACCACCACCTGGAAGGCCTGCAGGTGTCCGCTGCCGCCGATGCGGCGATAAGTGCGTTCCATGTGGCGAACGGGACGAAGGTTGGACACTAGCGGATCTCTACTTCGGGACGAAGCTGGCGGGGGCATTGCTGCAGAAAATAATGGTCGGTCATGCCGGCGATGAAATCCCGTACACTTTCCGCCGGCTTATGCTGTTCCATATAGCGCTGATCCATATCCTTGAGATAGCCTTTGAAAATGACGGATTCCTGGTTGGCCGTCTGCAGATCCTTCAAGTATCGCTTGAACAACAGGACGAATAACTGCTCAATTTTTTGTTCATATCGTTTGATTGATGGATTCATGTAAATACGTTCCAGATTAAAAGCCTTCAAAATTTGAAGCGCCTGCGAGACCTCACGGGTAAAAGCGATATGCGGTTGTTGATAGCTGTTCCGGATGACATCCGTGACCAGATTGTAGACGATCGTGCCGTTGGTGCGTCCCAGCACCTCCACGGCCTCACCCGGCAAATCGGACCGTGACACCAGCCCCAGCCGAATGGCGTCTTCGATATCCCGCCCGATATAGGAAATCGTATCGGCCATGCGCACCACGCACCCCTCCAGGGACATGGGTATCAGGGGAAAATCCGGTTGGCAGCGTTTGGTGGCGATATCTCGATCGAGGGTGTCAAAATCCTTATTCCACTCAGGCTTCAGACGCTGGTCGTGTACCTCGCCGTCATGACAGAGGATTCCGTCCAGGGTCTGTAGACAGAGATTCCATCCGCGTCCTTTGCGTTCGACCCGCTCCAGAAACTGCACACTCTGGATATTATGCTGAAAACTGCCGATGCCCCGGGCCTCACAGATTCGGCTCAAAAATCGTTCGCCGTCATGCCCGAAGGGGGTGTGTCCGATGTCGTGACCCAGGGCGATGGCTTCGAGGAGATCTTCGTTCAGCCCCAAAAAGCGACCGATGGTGCGGGCGATCTTGGACACCAGCTGGACATGCAGCACCCGATGGGGGATATGGTCGTTTTGAATGAGATAAAAAACCTGAGTTTTGTCGATATAGCGCGTATACGCCAGGGAATGCAGAATACGATCGACATCCAGCGAAAATTCCTGACGATAGCCCCCCCGACGTTCATCTGCGGGATGGCGGCGCACGGCGCTCTGGCTGGTAATGGCCAGCGGCGAGAGGGTCTCCTCTTCCCTGCGGTTCAGGGCCGTGCGAAGCATTCCAAGGTCATCGCTTTCAAATCTCTCCATTCGCGATCATCTCCTCCATTAACTGGTCGTAGTCGATACCGGCCTTCCGGAATCCTTCTTTGCCGTATTTCATGTTAGCCTCGAATACCCCGAAGCGACCGTCGTACTGGTAGATATCCATGCCCACATCATCCCACTGACAAAGGCGGGCGGTACGGCGTGCCAGTTCAATGGCCGCTTCCGGCACCGCATCCAGCCGAATGCGCCCACCGGCCGCGACATTGCTGCGGAATTCACCTGGGGCGGCCACACGCCAGTAGGCATGGGCGACCCGTCGGCCGATGATCACCACCCGCATATCACGATCCAGGCGCAGGTACTCCTGAATATAAGCGGCGCGGGTCTGACGGCAATAGGCGTCCAGTTCGGTCCGGTTGTGAATCAGGAAAACCCCTTTTCCCAGAGCGGACCCGCGCGCTATCTTGGCCACCAGCGGGAAGGCGAAATCGGCGGGAATCCGTTCCATCTGGCGCTTACCATAGTAGACACGGGTACGCGGGTGGGGGATTGCAAAGAGATCGAACAGCGCGGTCTGTTTGATTTTATCCTGGACGCATTTGTAGGTATGGTAGCTGGGAAAAAGGTCTTTGCCCATCGCATCCAGCATGTCGGCATAGAAAACCGAAGGATAGTAGATCCTGGGGGCTGCGAGGATCGTCTGCCGCTCTTCCCGGGTATAATCCAAAAAATTGGTTTTAACCCCGATCGTCCTGACATTGCGACAGCGGCGCAGACGTTTTTCCAGTGCAATCGCTTTGAACACGCTTTCCTTCCGGCCCATCCTGCGAATCCGAAACAATCCATGGTTACCCGCGCAAGCACGGGACCCGGCACCGTGCCGGCGCTGCCAATAACAACCCGTCTTTCAATTCGGCGGCGGGATCTGGAACAATGCGGCGGTGACGGGCACGTTGGGATAAAGACGGGCAATATCGAGTTCCAGTTGGCCCTGCGAACTTTCCAGGTACAGATGATACGGCAGCCTGAAGCCCTCGACCGCACGCATTTTCTTCAAACGGGCCAGGTAACGGCGGTTTCCGTGTATATCCATGATCTCTACGCCGCTGAAATACCGGCCGTCTTTATCCAGGAAAAATTTGGCCACCGTTCCCCTGAAACGCCGTTTGAGCAGAATCGCTTTAGGCCCATCCGGCGTTTCGTCCATTTGAGCGGAATGGTAGTCGACCACCGGGGGGCGGCCGGTCATCAGCCGATAGAGATCGCGGCAGGTTATGTCGACCGGAAAAATCTGGCCGAGACTGTTCTCTTCCACCCGTTTGCGATAGTATTTTCCCTCATTGTGGGCCCTGGCGGTCAGCCATGTTTCATCGCAGGCCAGCGTCAGGATCGGAAGCCCAAAGGGTGTGCGGGCATCGAAGCGCATCCGTCCCGGCTCCATGCCGGCCCATGCAACCCTCTTCAATATGCGGCGGGTGCTGTCAGCGCTCATGGCCACCTGGCCGAGCCCTTTGTAAGAAACCAGACCCTCATTGGCATTTTGAAGACGGGCGATCAAATCGTGTGTGGCATCGCTGTCATATCGCGGGGATACCGGCGTTAGGCCGTATCCTGCGCAGCCGGCCAGGCCCAGAACGATCACGAGTATACCGACCGCAAACCCAAATCCGTCAAGCCCGGCAAAAAGCACCGTTTTCTTTCCCGGGTGGGGCGAATCAAAACCGCAGGGCGATTGCGTCACGAACAGGGCTCTCCCCCTACGGTTTATTCGTTGTCAGGGCGTCGATTTTGGGCCGGATTTTTTCGCGTTCGCTGTCTTCCGTCCGCAGAGAAAGCGACTTGCGATAATATTCAAGGGCTTTGGCCTTATTGTTCAGCTTGAGGTAGGCATCGCCGACATGCTCGTTGATGATCGGATCGTTCAACTCCAGTTCCGAAGCCTTCAGCAACCAGGTCAGGGCTTCCGCGTATTGTCCCTTCTGGTAAAAGACCCAGCCCAGGCTGTCGGTGATATAGCCGTCGTCCGGGCGTAAGGCCAGCGCTTTGCGCACCAGCGCCTCCGCCTCGTCGAGATGGATCCCCATATCGGCATAGGTGTACCCCAGATAATTCAGCGCGTTGGCATGGTCGGGATTGAGTTCGATCACCCGTTTCATGATTTCAATGGACGCTTCCTTGCGCTTCATTTTATCGTAGATAACGCCCAGGCGAAAATGGGCCCGTTCATTGTCCGGGTCCTTTTCGATCGCCTTCAGCAAGTACCGCTCGGCGTCTTCGTAGCGTTCCGCCTCTTCATAAAAAGACCCCAGATAAGTCATGAATTCCGTATTCTCCGGATCCTGTGCCAGGGCTTTTTCAAGATAAGCGATGGCCAGATCGTTACGGTTATCCTCGGCATGGCGAAAAGCGATCTGGATGGTGGCCTGGCGATAGAAGCGGCTTGGGGGGGGCACCGCCCTGAATTGTGCCAGGGCCCTGCCATGTTCTTTGAGACCATCGTAGGACAGCCCCAGCAAATAATGCAGATCGTTAAAATCGGGACGCTGGGCTATAAGGCGTTGCAACAGATAAGCGGCGTTGCGGTATTGTTCGGGCTCAAGGTAAGAGCGGAAAATACTGCGGATCAGATCGTTCTGGCTGATATCGGCCGTCTGTTCCGTCAGTACCCGGGTCGAGCGGCGCGGTTGTCCGATATCCCGGAGAAAAAGGGAATAACCGAAAATGGCTTTGGTGTTATGAGGGTTGTCCTCGAGAAGTTCCTCGTAGAGTTGAATCGTTTTATCCTGCTGGCCGGATTGCTTAAGATCCGTCTGATAC
>JAERRP010000185.1 GCA_016735415.1 Desulfobacterales bacterium
GACCATGTCAATAATTATTAATAATAAAGATGTGACCCCCTATTTCTTTTCTATCTCTTTCTATGGGTCCGCTGATGATAAAAGTTGGCAAATCCCATCATTCTAAGGAGAGGTTCCTATGGATTCTACGGAAACGAGACTAAAATCCCTGGCCGTGAGCCTGGGTGCCGATTTGGTTTGTGTAACCACCAGAGATCTCCTTGCTGACGGGCCGCCCTCCGCCGATCCATGCTACCTTCTGCCATCTGCAAACTCGGTTATATCTTTTGCGCTCTCCTTGGATCGGGATATCGCACGGGACTTCATGAGCAAAAAGAAGTGGCGACCCCACTGCGACAACCGCAAAGCCATCGCCCAGACGCTTTATAAGATCGGTGATACCCTTGCCGAAGAACTACGATCGGCAGGATACGAGGCCGTCAACGTGGACCTCAACAGCAACTATCGACCTGAGGAAGGCGCCGCCGACGTTACGGAGATGACCACGTTTCATCCAGATTTTTCTCACCGTTATGCGGCCCTTGCGGCAGGGATCGGGCGCTTGGGCTGGAGCGGCAATTTGCTGACCAGGGAACACGGTGCGCTGGTTGAGCTAGGGAGCGTTTTGACCTCCGCTACCTTGACCCCCGATACACCTATTCCGGATAAAGAACATCCCTGCGATAAATGCAAGATGTGCAGCCTGGTCTGCCCCGTGGAAATGATTCAACCCAAGGCATCGACCCAAGTTACAGTCGCCGGCGTTACTGAAACCATATCCCGCAAGCGACCCAACACCTGTTGCTGGATCAGCTGCACCGGCTATGAGGGCTTGGCGACCTCCCTAACTTGGTCCAACTGGAGCCCCTACCGTCTCGGCCGCCCGCTGCCCGACAACAAGCAGGAACTTGATGCGCTGTGCATCAGCCTGCAGAAGACGGACCCCCAGATGCAAGCAGCCGATAACAGCTTTACCAACTATCGGCAGGCGGTCCCCGATCCTGACTGGGTCTACTACACCGTATGCGGTTTCTGCCGCAGCGTCTGCTCGCCCCGCCGGGAGGACCGACTCGCCAACCGCAAGCTGATCATCAATTCGGGCACCGCCGCCCTGAAGCTGGACGGCTCCCATGAGGTGGCCGACGAGAACGCCGTCGAGGTGCGAACTCCCTTCGGCCTGCACGTGGTCGTACCGCGCGAGGAACTATCCGAAAGACGCCCAAAGACTCGAATATGGCCGGGCCAATTCCCGCTGGACCGGGAGGTAATCGAATACCTATGCCAACATGTTAATTCAGGGAGGGGACACAGGGTCGCATCTTAATGATACGCTTCCGGATCAGTATGGCAGGTTGGCTAAAAAAACGTCCATGTCAATAATTAATAATTAAGGTGCGACCCCTATCCCTTTAAAGCAATTAACTACAGGAAAAGCCAAAAGCTTGAATATGCTTACTAGTTCGGAGTTGACTGAAAAAATTATTGAAAAAGCCAAATCATTGGGCGCATCCGTTGCGGGGGTTACTAACGTAGAATCTTTGAAAGAATCGCCTTCCCACCTGATTTATCCTAAAATCGGTATGAACCTCGAATTGGATTGGCGAGACATAAAAGACCATGTTAAGTCCGCCGAGGTGGCTTGGCCAGCAGATGCAGTATCTGTAGTGGTGATCGGGGTTGCGCATAATGCCGATGAACCGGAACTTGACTGGTGGGACGGAAAAGGAACACCAGGCAACCGTATCCTGGTACGGATAAATAAGAAATTATCCGAATGGATTGAAAAAACATTTTCCGTCAAAACCTATAAATTGCCTTATTTTGTTAAAAAAGGGGGAATATTTCTAAAAGATGCGGCAGTGATGGCCGGTTTGGGATGTATCGGCAAGAACAATCTGGTAATCACACCTGAATATGGCCCCCGCATCCGCTTCCGGTCGCTTTTGCTAAATCGGGAAGCAAAAATCACCGGTCCGCTTGAATTTAATCCTTGCGAAGGCTGCAATCAACCCTGCCGCAAAGCCTGTCCCATAAAAGCATTTCAAAGTACCGTCTATTCTGCCGATGCTCTGGGCCAATCAATATTACCCGGCATCAATGGAACTTATGACCGGGTGACCTGCAACGTGAAAATGGAAAAAGTTATTGAGGAAGC
>JAERRP010000266.1 GCA_016735415.1 Desulfobacterales bacterium
GGATTCAACAATTTCATCGTACCGCTGATGTCGGCACACCTGTTCTGTTTCTACTTCGGCATCCTGGCCGATGACACGCCGCCGGTGGGGATGGCCGCCTGCGCCGCGGCGGCGATCGCCAAATCGCCGCCCATCGCGACGGGCATCCAGGGCTTCATGTACGACATCCGTACCGCCATCCTGCCGTTTATGTTCATTTTCAACAGCGATCTCATCCTGCACAATGTCAATTCGTGGCCTCAGGGGTTGCTGATTTTCGCCATGGCCTGTTTCGGTAACTTTGCCTTCGCTTCGGCGACGCAGGGGTGGTTCGTGGCCCGCAACAAGGTCTGGGAGATCCCGCTGCTGCTGGGTGTGACGCTGTTTCTCATGCGCCCGGATATGATCGCCTCGCTGATCGGTATGCCCCATGACCAGCGCTACTGGGTCTATCCGATAGGGCTGGCCCTTTACGGCCTGATCTATCTGATGCAGCGTCCGCGGATACCCAAAAAGGAGGCCGCCCCGGTGGCGGCCTGACATAGCGAGCCCTATGCAGGATTGACGGATTCGTAAAAAGTCCGAGATACGGCTTTCGAATCCCGAGGGATGAGGGGGACTGGCCGTACGCCGCCGTGACGAGGGATACGCGTTACGCCGCTATCGAACTTTTTAGGAATCTATCAGGATAAAATACTTATGTTGGCTGGCACCCTCCTGCGAGAGGGGCCGGATTTCTCCCCGCTGGAGGAAGTGCTATGGATAATGTCAAGAAAGTTATGGTGGCGCTCGCCTTTTCCGACTATGCCGAAGGCACCTTCAAGTTTGCCGCCGATTTCGCCCGGAGCGCCGATGCCGAACTGATCGTAGCCAGTGTCGTCAACTCTCGCGATGTGGAGTCGGTGCGAACCATTTCAGCCATGGGCTACGAGGTGGACGGCGAGCATTACATCCAGAGCATCAAGGATGAACGCCGCCAAATTTTGGACCGCATCACATCGGCGACCTCCTTCCCGCGGGACAGGATCCGCACGATTTTTCTGATGGGCAATCCCATCACCGAACTGCTCAAACTGATTCTGGAGGAACCCATCGATGTGGTGGTCATGGGGCCCAAGGGCCGCACCGACCTGAATCATGTCCTGGTGGGATCCGTGGCCGAAAAAATATTCCGGCGCTCCCCGGCCACGGTCATTTCCTACCGGGACGAAAATGTGGCCCGGCGGAACAGGAACCGGATCAAGAAGCACCTTTAGTCTTTTTTTGATCCGGCCGGCGACGGCGGCCGGGCCGCATCCGACAATTCGGATTCCCATCCCCCCGGTTCGGCGACGAACCGTTTTTCTCCAAAGGAGGGCATTATGGCCAGAAGGCTTTCACTTACCCTCAGGGTCTTATTGGTGGTGTCCGTACTGGCAGTGGCGGGTGTGGCGCCGGCCGACGAGCGTTTCAGCGATAACGGCGACGGCACCGTTACCGATCACAAGCTCAACCTGATGTGGGCCCAGACCGACAACCAGGGTGATATCAACTGGAAGCAGGCCGACCGCTGGATTCGTTTTACCTTCCCCGATACGATCCAGGCGCGCTACGACGACTGGCGCATGCCCACTCTGGCCGAACTGCAAACGCTCTATGTCAGCGATCCGGCCTATGCCGGCGATGAAACCGCCTGCGGCCAGGTGGTGCGAATGACCCCGACGATTCGTCTGACCTGCGGCTGGGTCTGGACGGCCGATACCCAGGCCATCACGGCGGCGGTTTTTAATTTCCAGCGCGGCATTCACTACACCGACCGGATGGTCCATTATCGTGGCCATCGGGCCCTGGCGGTAAGATCCATCAAGTAGCCGGGTACCTTCGTGGCCCTGTCCTCCCCAAAGCCGACAGTCCATATTCGGCTTAATCCCTTTCCAAACAGACGTTCAGCGGCTTGACAAACGAAAATTAGATCGTATTTTTTAGCCAGAAATTGCCGTTTTGCGGCAATTTTTGTTACTTTTAAAAAGGAGCGGAAAAAAGCACAATGACCCGATCAAAAGAAACCCGTCAGTTCCAGACCGAAGTCCAGAAAGTACTCAAACTGATTATCAACTCCCTTTATTCCAACCGCGATATCTTCTTGCGGGAATTGATATCCAACGCTTCCGATGCCATCGACAAACTGCGTTTCAAAGTCCAGACTAAGTCCGAACTTCTGGGTGACGACAGTGAATTGAAGATCAAGATCATCCGCGACGGTATCAAGCGCACCCTGGAGATTGCCGACAATGGCATCGGCATGACTTACGACGAGGTCAATGAAAACATCGGCACGATCGCCAAAAGCGGAACGGCGGCTTTTCTGGAAGCCATGCAGGCCTTCAACCAGCAGGAGGCGCCGTTGACCCCCGAATTGATCGGACAGTTCGGGGTGGGTTTTTACAGCGCTTTCATCGTGGCGGACAAAGTCACCCTGATCACCCGGGCGGCGGGGGAAGAGACCGCCACCAAATGGGAATCCAGTGGGGACGGGGCCTACACCATCGAGGAAACCACCAAGTCCGGCCGGGGAACCAGCATCCTGCTTGAACTGCGCAAGCCCGTAAAGGAAGAACCGGACTACACCGACGAGTGGACGATTCGCGGCATTGTCAAGAAACACTCGGATTTCGTGGCCTACCCGATCACCATGGACGTGGAAAAGCAGGAGCCGATTCCCGAATCCGAGCAAGTGCTGGACGGGGACGGCAAACCGATCGGCGACACCACCCGCACCGTGGTGCGCGAAGAAACGCTCAACTCCATGAAGGCCATCTGGACGCGGAGTAAAAACGAAGTCAGCGAAGATGAATACAAGGAGTTCTACACCCACATCAGCCACGACTGGAATCCACCCCTCGATCACCTGCACGTCAAATTGGAGGGGACCACGGAATACACGGCCCTGCTCTACCTTCCGTCCAAGGCGCCGCTCGATTTTTTTCAGCCCGAATCCAAGCACGGCGTTCACCTCTATAGCCGCCGGGTGTTTATCATGGACGACTGCAAGGAGCTTCTGCCC
>JAERRP010000763.1 GCA_016735415.1 Desulfobacterales bacterium
GAATCCCTTCGAGAAACTCGGACCCCAGGGGGTCCCCGCCGATGTGGCTGCCAAAGTCAAGGCCGCCATGAAATAAATCAAAATCGTTCTCTATCCGGCACTGCTGCCTGTCCGGCAGTGCCGGACGTCTGACGATGCCGTAATCGAGGAGAACAGGCAACGTGAAGTTCCCTGAAAACATTCAAATTCCACTGGACAAGTGGACCGATCAGGCCATGGACTGGGTGCTCCTGACTTTTGGCGACTTCTTTGACGCCTTGGGCAGCGCCATCCTGCAGTTCATGCTGGTGGTGGAAAAGTTTTTTCTGTGGGTGCCCTGGCCGGTATTCATTATTGCCGTCGGCCTGCTGGCCTGGCGCGTCATGGGCAAATGGTGGTCAGGCCTGATAATGGCCGGCATGCTTTTTTTCGTGGGCGCGCTGGGCAATTGGGAAATGACCATGCGAACCCTGTCCCTGGTGACCTCGGCCGTGATCGTTTCCCTGACCATCGGTATTCCGATAGGGACCCTCATGGCCGGCAGCGACACCTTCGAGAAAATCCTCAAACCCGTGCTGGACGGCATGCAGACCATGCCGAGCTTTGTCTATCTCATCCCGGCCCTGATGCTCTTCGGGCTGGGGAAGGTGCCGGCGCTGTTTGCCACCATTATCTATGCCGTACCGCCGGTGATCCGCCTCACCAACGTGGGCATCCGGGAGGTGTCCCCCAGCGTGGTGGAAGCGGCCCATGCCTTTGGATCGAGCTACTGGCAGATCCTGTTTAAGGTCCAGCTGCCCCTGGCCCGGCCGACGATCATGGTGGGTGTCAACCAGACTACCATGATGGCCCTGGCTATGGTGGTGATCGCATCCATGATCGGCGCCAAAGGCCTCGGGTTCGAAGTCTTGCTGGCCATCAACCGGATCGAAATCGGCCGTGGTTTTGAAGCCGGACTGTGCATTGTCTTCATGGCCATTATCATCGACCGGCTCACCTACGCTATGGCTACCGGGAAGAAAGCCTAAATTCCGCGGCCAACGCCGAACACGATTCACCAAAGGCCGCTCTGAAAGCGGCCTTTGCTTTTTTAACCGCGGAACTCAAACCGACAAAGCACGACGGTATTCCAATACGGGAAACGAGCGTCCAACACCGCTTTGGGGCCAGCTTCATTCCGGGGTCTGATTTTCCGTAACATTAAAGGCTCGCGCAAAAATCACTTCACATTTTAAGTTCCGATGCATCCCGCCCGGCGGCGTTGTGAAAGCTCGAAATAGGGCGGCTATTCCTGCGCTTTCATGCCTTGTACCGACGGGCGCCTCAACCCTGAAACTTGTGAACTTATTTTTACGCGAACCCTAAGCTCGGTTAATATCGATCAGAGAAACGTCACTTTCCCTTAGTTACACGCCGAGCATCAACGATCCGGACGAAAAAAAGCGTGCCGACCTGTTTGAGCGCAGCGAGTTCCGGCACGCTCCGGCCGTATCGGCGACGCGCAGAGAAGCCCCGCAGGGACCGCGTGACACGGGCGTTTTCTTTTGGTTACTTTCAATGGTTTATTCTGATGACACAAAAAAAACCGGCGGCCTCCACTGGAAGCCGCCGGTTTCTTCTATCTATTAAAGGCCCGAGGCCCCGCCGGCCATCAACCTTCTTCGATTTTCTCCGTCAGGTCGGGCAGGAACTCCAGAATGTCGGCCACGATGCCCACGTCGGCCACCTGGAAGATGGGGGCCTTGGCGTTTTTATTGATGGCCACGATGAAGGGGTTGCCCTTGATGCCGCCAATGTGCTGAAACGATCCGCTGATACCGCAGGCCAGGTAAACTTTGGGCTTGACGGTCTGTCCGGAAGTACCCACCTGGCGGGCCTTGGGCAGCCACTTGGCATCGACGATGGGACGCGAGCAGGAGACATCCGCGCCCATGGCCTTGGCCAGATCGAAGGCGATTTCAATATTGTCTTCGTCTTCGATACCCCGGCCGCAGGAAACCAGCACCTCGGATTTGGTGATGTCGACATCGCCGGCTTCGGCTTCGACAATTTCGATGAATTTGCGCGCCGTAGCCGTGTCACCGACTTCGCCGGATTTGTCCACCACCGGACCGGCCGCCGAATTCTCTTCCGCCGGAAACGCGCCGGGACGTATCGTCATGACGGCGCCGGCGGCCGCATCGCAATCCACATGCGCGCTTACCGCACCGCCGTATTCCTGGCGCACGAGTTTGAGGGTATCCCCATCCTTACCTTCGATAGCGACGACATCAGGAACAAAAGCGGAATCCAGCTTGATTGAAAGCCCCGGGGCCAGATCCATACCGAAATGCTCATGGGCCAGCAGAACGATGCTGTCGGCCGGCAGAATATTCGTCAGAATTTTGCGGGTGATTTCAGCGTCCGGATAGCTCAGAGCATCACTGGCCACTTTCCAGACTTCGCCATAGCCGGCGGCCGCCTGGCGGCAGACATCGTCCAGTCCGTCGGGGCCCCCTATCACCAGCGCGGTGGGATTGGCGCCGGCATCGATCTTTTTGGCGGCGGCCAGCAGTTCCACGGCCGTATCATCGACCTCTCCGTTCCTGTGCAGGATATATGCAAATATCTGCGCCATTATTTCAGCCCTCCTTTAGCCTTCAAGAGTTCAATCAGTTTTGCGGTGATCTCGTCGGTATCGCCTTCCAGCATTTCAGCGCCCTCGCCCATATCCGGAAGATAGTAGTCCAGACGCTTGACCCTGGCTGCGGCCGCCCCCACGCTGGCGGCATCGAGACCCAGGTCTCCGGCCCCCAGGGTCGGGATTTCCACCGAAGCGACCTTGCGGATGCCGCGGATGCCGACATAACGCGGCTCGTTGATACCGGTTTGAATCGAAAGCACGCAGGGCAGCGCGATTTCATGCATTTCCAGATTGCCGCCTTCGATCTCGCGACCGATCTTGATCTTGTCACTGTCCACCTCGACCGTGTTGACCAGCGTGGCACAGGGAACGTCCATCAGGGCCGCCAGCATACCGCCCACCTGCGCGGCGCCGTCGTCCGCCTGGGCCCCGGTCAGGATCAGGTCGTAGTTGCCCTTGTCGACCGCCGCCTTGAGAATGGTGGCCGTCCCGCGGCCGTCGGCACCCTCGAAGGCGTCGTCGCTCAGCAGAAGGCCCTTGTCGGCCCCCATGGCCATTTCGCGGCGCAGAACTTCTTCGGACTCCTCACCGCCCACCGTAATGACGGTAACGCTGCCACCGACCTTGTCGACAATCTGAAGCGCTTCTTCCACGGCGTAGTTGTCCCACTCGTTGACCGAGTAGACCAGATCACCGTGGTCGATGTCATTGCCGGCGCTGTTCAGCTCAATCTCATTCTCAGAAGTGTCCGGCACCCGTTTGACACACACCAAAATTTCCATTGTTTTCCTCCCGACTTAATGTTGATGGACTCCTAAAGAGTCACAATCCCGACGGATTCGTAAAAAGTTCGAGAGCAAGGCTTGCGAATTCCGAGGAATGAGGCGTGCTTATTGTACGCCGCAGTGACGAGGGATACGCGTAACGCCGCTATCGGACTTTTTACGAGTCCGTCCATGTTAATTTTTTCCGAATTCATCAGGCGGCCATGTGCAGCGCCACCAGTTCACTGAGATCAATGGCTTCCATCTTGCCTTCCAGTCCGGCCACCTTGATCGCATCCTCCATATTGACCAGGCAGAAAGGACAGGCCGTCACGATCACGCTGGCCCCGACCTGGGCCGCCATTTCAACCCTTACAACGCCCATGCGCTGTTCCTATTCGGGTTCGTAGAACAGCATCAGACCGCCGCCGCCGCAGCAAAAGGAGCGATCCCGGTTTTTGAGCATTTCCACCCGATTCAACCCGGGGATGGCATCCAGCAGCTTGCGCGGTGTTTCGTAGAGGCCGTTGTGCCGCCCCAGGTAGCAGGGATCGTGGTAGGTGTAAACCTTGCCGTCGCCGTTGGCCGCGGTCAGTCTGATCCGGCCCTGCCTGACCTTTTTCAGGAGTACTTCACTGATGTGTTTCACCGGCGGCAGGCCGCTGTAGTCCTTTTTCAGGCAGTTGTAGGCATGGGGGTCAGCCGTGACGATCTGCCGGGCACCGCTTTCCAGGATGGCTTCCGTGTTCTGCGCCCGCAGATCCTGAAAAAGCATTTCCTCACCGAAGCGCCGCACTTCATGGCCGCTGTCTTTCTCAAGTTTTCCCAGAATCCCGAAGTCCACGCCGGCCGCCTGTAAGGTCCGGGCTGTGGCCTGGGCAATGCCCTGCATGCGGTCATCGAAGGAAGAAATGCTGTCAACGAAATAGAGCGTGTCGGCTTCCTCGTCCTTTTCAAACAGCTTGACCGGGACGTCCTCGGCAATCGCCTTGACCCAGGCCGAGCGTTTCTTCTCGATCTTGCCCCAGGGGTTGCCGCGCTTTTCCAGGGCTCGCAGGGGTTTCTGGAGGGATTGGGGCACATTGCCGTCGTCCACCATGCCGCGGCGCAGATCGACGATCTTGTCGATGTATTCGATCCCCAGCGGGCATTCCTGTTCACAGGCCCCGCAGGTGGTACACGACCAGATCTCATCCTCTTCGTAGATATCGCCGATCAGGCGATATTCGTCATCCCGGGTTTTATCGTCGCCCAAAAGCGGAAAATTGTTGAAAGCGTAATCGCGGCCTTTGATGGAAATAAAGCGTGGCGACAACGGGCGTTTGACCGCATTGGCCGGGCATTGGTCGGAACAGCGCCCGCAGTCGGCACAGGAGTAAAAATCGAGAACATGCTTCCAGGTGAAGTCCTGATATTGTTTGACGCCGAAGGATTCCAGATCGTCAAGCTGGTCGTCGGCCACGCCGTAGCGCACCGGTTTGATGTAGCCCCGATCCAGGCGCATAAAAAAAACATTGAAAATCGAAGTGATCACATGGAAATGCTTGCCCAGGGGCAGGAAACACAGAAAAAAGAAAAAAGTGATGTCATGCACAAAATAGGTTGTGATATGCAGGCTCTGAAGTTTGGCAATCGGTTCGTCCAGCAGCATGTTGCGGAACATCCAGGGCAGGGAACCCGGTGCCAGGAATTCCGCCGGCTGAAGCTGCTGGATCTGAGCCGCCCCCAAACTGGCCTCGAAAAGGCTTTCAGAAATCATGAGGGTTGCAATCAGCGCCAGCACAAATACGGCCTCGGCGGTGTGGTCCTTGCCGTAGCGCTTCGGCACGGCATAGCGTTCCGGTTTGAAAATCCCCCGGCGCACGGCGGCCACGATACAGGCGATCAGCACCCAGGTGGCGGCGTAGTCCTTGAGCACGGCGTAGACGTGCCCCATGGCACCACCGAACCCCGGAAAAACAAACCCTTCCCAGAAGCCCCGAAAAACCAGCGTGGTGGAGCGAACACTGAGGATGATGAAACCGGTGAAAATCAAGATGTGCAGTACACCAGCCACCATGTAGCGCGGCTGGCGCCACTGGACCAGCCAGATCTTGAGAACTTTGATCACCCGACCCCCGATCCGGTCAAAGCGGCTGTCCGGTGCCGCCCTGAGCATCGGGTCGATGCGGCGTTTCATGATCAAGACAAAGGCCGCCGTGCCGACCAGCGGTATCAGGACCGCAAAAAACGCCACCGGTACATGAAAAAATTTATAAGCCGCAGGAGACAACAAAGCGGGTTCCATAGGTGCCTTCCTCCTTATTGCTAATGATGATCATGCACACTGAATGAATCCTCATTCATTTAACGGAGTCACCAGCATTCGTCAAGCCCTTTCGTCATATCCAGCGATAATTTTTTGTGCGAGAGGTTCAGGTAATATAGACGGCACCCGCAACCATGCGAAGAAGGCGCTCATATTTGAACACCTGTCGACGGAACCACCGGATTGGCAACCTTAACTTAAATCACGGCGGGCGTCTATAAGGGACTGGGCGCTTGACAATGGCTGCCAATTAAAATAGTGAATGAATTCAAGATCATCTCACGCCACTGCACCTTCACCGGAGGCGGCCCTTTGGCCTCCGCATATAATTTCAATCAGGCTGCAACCGCTCCCACGGCGGCAGGCAGAGCCTGTTTGTCTGCTCCGCGCCTGCTCCCGAAGCGGTTCGGCCTCCCCGCTGGCCGTCGCTTAACCACAGCACACCAGCGGGGATACATTTCTTACCGAAAAGGAGGCCACAGTGACCCCACCCACCCGTTATGCTGACAAACCCTGGCTGGCCAGTTATGAAGAGGGCGTACCGGCGCAGGTCAATTACGAAGACGTCTGCCTGCCCGCTTTCCTGGACCGCTCCGCGACGGAATTTCCCGAAACCATGGCCCTGCTCTTTCAGGGTTATAAGGTGAACTATCGCCAACTCCAGGAAATGGTCGACCGTTTTGCCGCCTGCCTGCACGCTTTCGGAATCCGCAAGGGCGACAGTGTCGCTATCCTTCTGCCCAACCTGATTCCCTGCGTGGTGGCCTATTATGCGATCCTCAAGATCGGCGCCGTTGTGGTGATGAACAATCCCCTCTATTCGGACCGCGAACTCGAACACCAGTTCAACGATTCCGGCGCCAAGCTGCTGGTCACCCTCGATCTGCTGGTCAAGCGAATGGTCGCCCTGCGCGCGCAAACCCGGATCAAGACCATCATCTACACTTCCATCGGCGACTACCTGCCTTTTCCTAAAAATCTCCTGTTTCCACTGGTGGGCAAAAAGAAGGGGCTGGCCGCCGATGTGGCCCCGGCCGCCGATTTGTTAAAATGGAAGGACATGCTGGCCAAATACCCACCGCAGGCCCCGGCCGCGGACCTTTCTCTCGACGACATTGCCATGCTGCAGTATACCGGCGGCACCACCGGGGTTTCCAAGGGCGTGATGCTCTCCCACGGCAACCTCAGCAGGCAGGTGCAGCACATACGGGCCTGGTTTCCGAAATTCAGGCTGGGAGAAGAGATCATGCTGGGGGCCCTGCCTTTTTTCCATGTGTTCGGCCTGTCGGTCGCCATGAATTTTGCCATCTACATGGGCTGGGGCGATATCCTGGTGCCCAAACCCCATCCGGAACCCCTGCTGGAGACCATCGGCAAATTCCGTCCCACCTTTGCCCCCCTGGTGCCGACCATGTATATCGGCATGTTGGACCACCCTAAAATCAGCCAGACCGACCTGACCTGCATCAAGGGTTGTTTTTCCGGCAGCGCGCCTCTGCCCGTCGAGGTCATCCGGGATTTTGAAGCCAAAACCGGGTCGGTAATCGTCGAGGGTTTCGGGCTGACCGAGTCCACGCCCGTCACCCACATCAACCCCTTCGGCGGACAGCGCAAAGTCGGCAGCATCGGCATCCCCATTCCCGACACGGAGGCCCGCATCGTCGACCTTAACGACCCCACCACAGAAATGCCGGTGGGTGAAACCGGCGAACTCGTGGTGCGGGGCCCGCAGGTCATGCAGGGCTACTGGCAGCGGCCGGAGGCCACGGCCGAAACCATCGTGGACGGCTGGCTGCTAACGGGTGATATCGCTATGATGGACGCGGAAGGCTATTTCTTCATCGTCGATCGCAAAAAGGACATGATCATCTCGGGCGGCTACAATGTTTATCCGCGCGATATCGAAGAAGTGCTGTTCGAGCACCCCAAGATCTCGGAAGCCACCGCCATCGGGGTTCCCCATCCCTCACGCGGTGAGCAGGTCAAGGTTTTCGTGGTGCTGAAAGCCGGTGAAACGGCGACAGCGGAGGAAATCATCGAATTCTGCAAGGGCAAGCTGGCAACTTATAAGCTGCCGACCGAGGTCGCATTTATGAACGAGTTGCCCAAAACCAACGTGGGTAAGGTCCTGAAGAAAGACCTGCGCTCCGAAGAACTGGCCAGGCGTGGCCAGTAAAGGGCCGCGATCGGGAAGTCCGCCCGGAGCCGGGTGGGCGCCCGATCCATGAATTTCCCCCCCAAAAATGAAGGGGCCGCGGGGTTCCCCCCCGCGGCCTTATCCTCCCATTGACTGACTTCGCGACTTTCCGAACGCGTCCTTATTTCGTTCCGAAAGCATCCTCAGATATCTCGACCACGGCACCGCTATTATTGAGGATGGCTTTCATCTTTCCCATGGTTATGGGAAGAATCGAGTTGATGAAATACTCGGCCGACTTCAACTGGCCTTCGTAAAAAGCGACGTCTTTTTTCTTGGCTTTTTCGAGTTTGCGGGCGGCGATGCTGGCCCGCCACAGCAGCTGCCAGGCCATGACCACATCACCGCAGGCTTCCATGAACGGATGGGCGTGTGCAAAGGCATGCAGCACTTTTTCGGACATGGCCGTAGCACCCATGTGCATGGCCACTTCGCCCAGCTTGTTGGCCACGGCCTCGGCGCTTTTGGCCAGATCGGCCGTGGCTTCGATCTCCTTGGCGGCGTTGATGGTCTTCTGGATTTCGCCGAAGAGATCCATGATCGCCCGGCCTTTGTTCAGGCCCAATTTGCGGCCCAGGAGATCCATGGCCTGAATGCCGTTGGTGCCTTCGTAAATCAGGGTAATGCGGCAATCGCGCAGCAGTTGTTCCTGGGGATACTCCTTGATGTAGCCGTATCCGCCGTAAACCTGCATGCCAACGCTGCAGACGTCGAAAGCCCTGTCCGTAATGTAACCCTTGCAGATAGGGATCAAGACGTCGATGATGCCCTGCCATTTGGCTTTTTGGGCATCATCCCCGGCGATTCCCTTCTGGTCTTCGCAAAAACCGACGTAGTAGAGCAGGCTGCGCATGCCTTCGACATAAGCCTTCATCTGCAGCAGCATGCGGCGAACATCCGGGTGCTGGATGATCGGAACCGCCGGCGCTGATTTATCGAACATCTGGAGCAAATTTTTTCCCTGGACCCGCTCCCGGGCGTAGTTGAGGGCATTGATGTATGACGCGCTGGCGCAGCAGAATCCCTGCATGCCCACCAGCAGACGGGCGGCGTTCATCATCAGGAACATCGCGCGCATGCCCTTGTTTTCCTCGCCCAGAAGCAACCCGCGGCAATTGCCCTTGGAGCCCATCGCCATGGAGCAGGTGGCGTTGCCGTGAATGCCCATCTTCTCTTCGATCCCGGTGCAGACGATGTCGTTGGACTCACCCAGACGGCCGTCCTCATCCACCCAGATTTTCGGTACCAGGAAAAGCGAAATACCCTTGGTGCCCTCAGGGGCGCCTTCAATCCGGGCCAAAACCGGATGGATGATGTTTTCCACCAGATCCTGATCCCCGCCGGAAATAAAGATTTTGTTCCCGGTGATTGAATAGGTCCCGTCCTCGTTCTTGACGGCGGAAGCGGTCAGGGCGCCCACGTCGGAGCCGGCCTCGGGTTCGGTAAGCAACATAGTGCCGCCCCACTCACCGGAATACATTTTCTTGAGAAACATCTTTTTCTGTTGATCGGTACCAAAGGCCTCCACCAGTTTGCCGGCCCCGTGGGTCAGACCGGGATACATCATCAGTGCAAAATTAGCGCCGTTGAAATAATCGCTGGCCGCCAGGGAGATCGTCAGCGGCATACCCTGCCCGCCCCATTCGGGGTCTTCGGACAAGGCCACCCATTCACCCTCGACGAAAAGCGCATAGGCCCGTTTGAATTCTTCCGGTGTGGTTACGGTTCCGTTCTCCAGCTTGACACCCTGGGTATCGCCGATATTCTGGGTCGGCAGAATTTCCTTGACCGCCAGATTGCGTGCTTCGCCGATAATCAGGTCGATGGTTTTTTTATTGAATTCGGCAAACTTTTCATGGGCGCTGAGCTTCTCGACTTCGAGTTGCTCGTGGAGTACGAAATCGACATCCCTGCGGTCTGCAATATGCTGTGCCATTTGTCCAATCCTCCTTTTTTCGATTGGCCGCTGCCGGCGCGTTACTCGTTGCGGGTCCCGATGCCCTGAATAAAAAGATCAACCAGCGGATCCCCCATGGAAGCCAGGTCGTATTCACCGTCGGAATGCAGCCAGGTGTTGATCACTTCATCCACCCCGCCGATGATGTAGCGTTTGACCAGGCCCACATAGAGATCCTTGCGGATAAGCCCCTCCTGCTGACCCTGCTCGACGATCTCCGCAATCAGATCCAGGTACATCTTGGACATATCCCGGATCTGGGCCTCGGCCTGGCGCCGGGTGCGATGGGTTTCCGCCTGGTATAAAATGGCCATGTAGCGATCTTTCTGGAACTCGTCCAGATGCCGCCGCACCAGGTTGCGCAGCTTGTCCACGGCATTGGCCGCCCGGTTGACCTCTTCCCGGAACCGGCTGAATGCCTGACGGGTTTTAAAATTAAAGAAATGAACAAGGATATCGTCCTTGTTCTTGAAATAAAGATAGATCGTGCCATCGGCCACACC
>JAERRP010000212.1 GCA_016735415.1 Desulfobacterales bacterium
CGCATCATAAAGGCAACCCGGACGACTATAATATCCGGCCGCTTCAAAAGCGTCTCGGAGGACAGACCCGGAGAAATTTCTTTGGGCGGCGTAACGCTGCTCAGGTCTGCCGGCAGGAGATCTTCCGGCACCGGAGAGCCGGCCAGAAGACTTAGGGCGTTTTGATCCTGCGCCACCAGTTGCGTGAAGCGGGGTACATCTCTCCGGGCTGCATCCACACGGGTTTGTGCTTGATGCAGAGCCAGTAGGGTTGCGAACCCGATTTTATATTGTCGCTGAATTAGACCGTAGGAGGCCTGCTGGTTCTCAAGGGTGGACCGGGCCAGTTTGAGTTTTTCCTTGTCTGCCGCAAAGATCAGATAGGCCCTGGCAACCTCGGACACCAGTGCGATCTGTGCGCTGCGACGGGCCTGCTCCGTGGCCAGGTACTCTTCAAGCGCCTGATCTTTCAGGCTGCGGATGCGGCCGAAGAAATCGATCTCCCAGGAAGCAATGCCCAGATTGACACGATTTAGTTCCATTGTCATAGATTCCCCGGTGGTTGAGAGGTCGGCGGGCACACGGTACTTGTTTTGGCTGCCCACAACATTGACCACGGGGAACAGTTACGCCCGTTGAATGCCGTACAACGCGCGCGCCCTTTCCACATTCAAGGCAGCAAGCCGCAGATCACGGTTGTTGTCCAGGGCCATCCCAATAATTTTCTGAAGCTGTATATCAGCGAAAAATTCCTGCCAGCTCAGCTCAGGGATCGCCATAGCCCCGGCCTCAGTCGTGGTTTCTTTGTAGGCCGCACCCTGTGGCCACTCACCCGGGATCGGCGCCTGGGGCTGTGTATATTTTGGAGCCAGGGAGCAACCGCCCAGAAAGAGGACGATTCCAACCAGTAGAAACAATAGTTGTCTATTCATGTCATTGACCCCCTGACGTACTTTCAGCAACGTGTTTCATCGTTACACTCTTTCTGTGTTTTCCTAATGCCTTATAGATCATCACATAAAAAAGCGGCGCGAAAAAAATCACCAGAAAGGTGGAGGTCACCATACCTCCCAGCACGCCGGTGCCGATGGCCCTTTGTGCCCCTGATCCGGCCCCGCTGGCAAGGGCCAGCGGCAGGACGCCGAACCCGAAAGCCAGTGAGGTCATGATGATGGGGCGCAGTCTCAATTTGGCTGCCTCCAACGTCGCTTCGGCCAGCCCAATCCCCTCATCGACCCTGGTCCTGGCGAACTGAACGATCAGGATGGCATTCTTGGTGGTCAGGCCAAGGGTGGTCAGCAGTCCGATCTGAAAATAGACATCGTTGGGCAGTCCCCGCATGGACGAAGCAATAACCCCGCCGATGATCCCCAGGGGCAGCGTTAGCAGGATTGCGATGGGGATGGGCCAGCTCTCATACAAGGCCGCCAGGCACAGGAAGACCACGAAAATGGAAAACGTGTACAGCAGGGGCGCCTGGGTGCCGGCCATCCGTTCCTGGTAGGAAAGCCCGGTCCAGTCAAAACCGATCCCCTGGGGCAGCTTGGAGACGATCTCTTCCATGGCCTGCATCGCCTCGCCGGAGCTTTTTCCCGGCGCCGGCTCGCCCCAGATGTTAATGGACGGAAAGGCGTTGTAGCGCTCCAGTTTAGGAGAACCCAGGGTCCACCTCCCGGAGGCAAAGGAAGAGAAAGGGACCATTTTGCCCACGCTGTTGCGCACATAGAGTTTTTTCAAATCTTTCGGCAGCATGCGGTAGGGGGCGTCCGCCTGGACAAAGACCCGTTTGACCCGTCCGGCCTGGATAAAATCGTTGACATAGGCGCTGCCGAAGGCCGCCGCGATGGTGTTGTGGATGGAACTGATGGGAACCCCCAGGGCGCCGGCCTTTTGCCAATCCACCTTGATCCGGTATTCGGGCACATCTTCCATGCCGCTGGGACGGACCCTGATCAGTCTCGGATCCTGGGCCGCCATGCCGAGGAGCTGGTTGCGCGCCGCCATCAATTTTGCGTGGCCCAGGCCGCCACGGTCCTGCAACTGAAAATCAAAACCGGTGGCATTGCCCAGTTCGATAACTGCCGGCGGCGGAAAGGCGAACACCATGGCGCCTTTTATCTGTGAAAAAGCCATCATGGCCCGACCGGCGATGGCATTAACCTTCAGGTCCGGCCGCTGACGCAGCTTCCAGTCCTTGAGCTTGGCAAATCCCAGGGCCATGTTCTGCCCCTGGCCGGAAAAGCTGAATCCTGCAATCGACATAAAGGAGTCCACCCCGTCTTTCTCATTTTCCAGAAAATGGTCCCTGACCCTGTTTATGATCTTTTCGGTCTGTTCCAGGGTGGAACCCGAGGGGAGCATGGCCTGGACAAACAGGATTCCCTGGTCTTCATCCGGGAGATAGGCGGTGGGCATACGCTGGAACAGATACCCCATGGCTCCCACAATCAACAAAAACAGGAACAGGTAGCGCAGTTTTTTGGCCAGAACGCGGCCGACCAGTTTGACATACAGGTCTCTGGCGCGAAAAAAGAAGCGGTCAAACCAGCGGAAGAAGGGACGCAGGAACCATACCGCACCGTCTGCCGGTTCATGCCCCCTGGTCACCGGTTTGAGGAACGACATGCAAAGTACCGGGGTCAGAATCAGGGCCACGAGAACCGAAAGCAGCATGGAAGCGATGACGGTTACGGAAAACTGGCGGTAGATCACCCCTGTGGAGCCGGGAAAGAAGGCCATGGGACCGAACACCGCCGAGAGCACCAGCCCGATGCCGATCAGGGCGCTGGTGATCTGGTCCATGGACTTGGCCGTGGCCTCCCTGGGAGAAAGCCCCTCCTCGACCATGATCCTCTCCACGTTTTCCACCACCACGATGGCGTCATCCACCAGAAGGCCGATGGCCAGTACCATGGCGAACATGGTCAGCATGTTAATGGAGAACCCGAAAAACCCCAGAACCCCGAAGGTCCCCAGGATTACCACCGGCACCGCGATGGTCGGCTTCCGCGTGGTTTTTGTCTCCCACGATGATGGTAGGGTGGTCCTTATTGGACTGGTGTTGAATAATGGCTTGTACGCGGGTGACCTTGGGACATGTGGCGTCAATGACCTTGAGCCCCGAGTTCTGAAGCATCTCC
>JAERRP010000311.1 GCA_016735415.1 Desulfobacterales bacterium
GCGGTTTGCTGACGATCATTATCCACTACAATTACTCTGTAGGTAAACAGACCCGAGGTTGTCTGTCGGCCCAGTGATAGCAATAGCTTTCTGAGTAAATTCGGACGTTGGTAAGTAATTACGCAAACGTCAATCTCGATAATGTCTGATTTTGGCGGATTCGACATAACCCAATTGCATGTTCTAATTTCGTTATGGCTCAGTTTTTAAAAAATTCAAGACTCGTCCTGTCATGCCGTCAATCGGCTTCCTTCCCATCAATCGGCAGATGGAGGGGGCTAAATCTAGAATGTCGGCCTTGGGTATCGATTCGTGTGATATTCGTGGGCCGCTTGCGATTAAAAAGCCCTCTCCGCGATGGTTGCCGCTGCGTCCGGATGGATTTCGCCCCGGTGTTGGCCAATCGATTGGCCCGAAGCGAGATGACACGATGTGGCGATGATTTGCTGCCGGTGTATCACGCCAGCAAACGATCAAATCAGGCAGCAGATGATGCCGCGCCCCCTCTCCAAAATGTTTTTTACTGGACACGACAACATCGGCAAGTGGTCGCCCGCTGTCCTCATCCACAAACGTCTGTATGCTTTTTTCGAGGTAATTGCAGAGTTTGTCAAAAGACTTCCCTGGTGGTACACAACCTCTTTTCTCACGGCCTTTCAGGTTTATGCGCAGATAGCCCTGCAAATCAGCGTCAGGGACCACCACCGGAATCGAAGGCCAATCAATGCGGCGCATTACCCAAAAACGGGTGAGCCAATTCTGCCAGTTTTGTGGAAGACTATCTTTCACTTTTGATCGAAAGGCCAGCGGCACCCTTTCTCTTAAGCGTTGTAATGCATCGGTTTTTTTTATCATAGGGGACAAATCGGAAGGCTTCCCCATAATCCCCTTGATCATGTCGTTCATAATATCGGTTCTACTGGTATTGGCTCCCATTCCGTGCAGAGAGAATATCAATATGTTCGCTTCTTCGGAAACTGCTGCCACCAATTGACCGACCGCCCGATCACAAGCCATATAGACAGCTTTCAGCTTTTCTCTCAACTGTGATCCGTGGTCCAAATCTGCTTGGCCCGATAATCCGGTTTCATCCCATAACTTATGGCCGCCTCGATGGGTCGCGCCATAGGCCACCATGAACAGATCCCATGGCTCCTTTGCTAAAAAGACGCGAGCCAGTTCGGTAACTTTTTCTACGGAATCCACCAACTCATGCCCCAAGGTCATGAGTGATTGAAAGGATTGCCGCCGGTATACCTCGGTGCTTATCGGCGATGGGCCATACTGCTTAACGATCCTTTCCATTAGTTGCTTTGGGTAACTGGCTGGTGAATCCAGATGATCATGGGTGGCCCATCCGGAAATTTCAATGCCATTAAAGGGGCGCGGACGGTAGGTCATGGGAATATCCAGAGCAATGACTTTTCGATCCAAGCACCGCCAGAACGGATCTACCGACAGCCAATTCGATCGAACGATTTGAACCTTCATTTTATCCGGACGCCACTGCTGCCAATGATATAGGCCGTGTTTTTCCGGAGAGGTTCCGGTATAGAATGTTGGCCACGGTGCCCCCGCCAGCCACTTTGCACTGGAAGCCAGGCGTGTATAGACGCCCCTTCCTTGAAGTCTCTTCAGATTAGGAAGTGTTTCGTCCTGGATCCATTTTTCTATCAACGTCGGCTCCGCTGCATCAAGGGCGATAACTAGCAGCTGTTGGCAGCTTGATTTGGTTGGCATCGATATGCCTTTATTAGCATTTGGCTTTTATGTTATAGGGTCAAGATAATAATATTGGAAATTCAGAATATGGAAAGCTCTTATTCGGCTATTTCTGATACTAATGTCATAGTGGCTTGTCACCTGATGGTCAAGCGTTGAATGACTATTCCGGTTTTATTCCCAGCGGCATTGACCTGCTGATTATAGACCAAAGAGAATCTACAATCGATATAGAAGTTTCAAGGTAAATGACCAGACTATACGATGCGATCGTTGTCGGTTCCGGGGCTGCGGGAAGCTGGGCAGCCAAGGAACTAACGGAAGGAGGTATGCAGGTATTGCTCCTCGAAGCCGGACCTCAGCGGTCTGCTGAAGATTTTACGAAGTTAAAAGAATCCGGTTCTCTTTTTGACCTCTGGCCGCGATTAAAAGCTTCTTTGCGAGGCCAGCATATTCAAGCCCTATCAAATTCATTCTACGAATCATGTCGCCAATTTTACATCAATGACCGCCGGCACCCCTATACGACCCCTTATGACAAGCCGTTTTTATGGTATCGCGGCCGACAGGTAGGTGGCCGTCTGCCCACATGGGGGCGCATGGCTTTACGAATGTCCGACGATGATTTTACATCCGCATCAGCTGACGGTTACGGAATCGACTGGCCGATATCGTACCGGGAGTTAATCGCGTCTTATGCCCGCGTTGAAACTTTCCTCGGACTACGGGGAACCTGTGAAGATCTTCCCCAAATGCCGGATGGTCGGTATGCAGGCCCACTGGTACTCAACCCCGCGGAACTAAGATTTAAGGCTGCCGTTGAAGCCGAATGGCCGGGCATGCACGTCATACCACCCCGGATCGTGCGACTCGAGACCGAACCGATCCCCTCACCCTTGAATACCGCCCTTGGGACTGGAAGGTTGAAAATGCGAACCAATGCCGTGGTTGCCAACCTTTTGTTGGATGCCAAGGGGAAAAGGGCCAAAGGGGTTGAATTTATCGACGGTCTAACCCGACGAAGGCATCAGGCCTTTGCCAACGTGGTTGTTTTATGTGCTTCAACCATAGAAAGCGTTCGGATTCTGCTCAATTCGACCTCATCCAGACACCCCGACGGATTGGGCAATTCTTCAAAGCTTTTGGGACGCTGTCTGTCCGACCATTGCGTCAGTCTTCTGTTCGGGCATGTCCTTCACACCTCTAATAAATACGATGACGCTAATGCCATAGGCTTTTATGTTCCAGAGTTTCAACAGTTATCTATCCAAAAGGGGAATTATCTGCGTGGCTATGCGATACAGGGCGCCATAGACCGGAATGGGCCCCTCTGGTACCTCATGGCTATGGGTGAAATGCTTCCTCGCCTTGGTAATCGAATAACTCTGGATTCCAGGAAGAAGGATGTTTGGGGGCTCCCGGCGGTGCGGTTGGAATGCCGTCCATCCGAAAATGAAATTCAAATGGTTGCCGATCAAAGGACCATGCTGATGGCAATGGCTCATGTCGGCGGACTAGAGGTAGCCAGGTTCGGTTGCGGGGCCTTCAAGTGGTGGTTGTTCCACCGTTGGGCCCCATGGTCATGGCGACGACCGGCATCCATTCCAGGTACGGCCATCCATGAAGCCGGCGGTGCGCGCATGGGAGCCAGCCCTGAAGAATCGGTCGTCAACAAATTTAATCAGTGTTGGGACGCGGATAATGTTTATGTGACGGATGGAGCCTGTTTCCCCTCTTCTGGCTGTAAAAATATAACCCTTACCATCATGGCATTGACCGTGAGGGCTTGCGCCCATATCCTTCAAAGTGAGTAAACGAACGAAGCGTGTCGAAGTGAATGATTGGAAGCTGCTGGCGGTCTAAAAGCCAATCCTATCCAGTTTTTTCCTCCAACCCGGTGGAATATCGCGAAGGTGTTTTGCAGGTACGCCGGCGACCATGGTCCATGGAGGGATATCTTTGCTGGCGAGCGCTCCGGCAGCCACAAAGGCCCCCTCTCCAATAACTATACCCGGCAGGATATTGGCCCCCATGCCGATGGCAGCCAGCCGTTTTATCACCACAGGCTTTTGGCTGACCGGTTTCAGTCCGAATCTTGATAAATAGAGGTTGTTATCATCGGCAGAATTGACACCGGGACCGATAAAGACGTTCTCTTCAATGATCATTTTCCCTAGTGTGGCATGGCCATAGACACGCGAACGCTTTCCGATGCGCACACCAGGCTGAAGGCTTACGTTTTGACCGACCACCACGTGATCGTTTAAAACAATTTTCTCCCGAATAACGGTTTGATCACCGATGAGAATTTTTGCGCCCAAAGCAACACCTGTATACAGTACGCAATGACAGCCAAGCACGCAGCCGGAACCGATCATCACCGGGAAATATTTTTCTTCCACCGGCAGCGTTGTATTACCCGTGGTTATCGGCATCCGGCCGATTACGGCACCATCCAAGATGCGGCAGTCGTTACTAATGCACACCTGTGGATATATGGTCACATTGTTACCGATTTCAACATTGTCACCGATCTTCGTGTCTGAAGAAACATTTAAATTTTTTCCCAAACGGCAGTTGGCTCCCTGAATCATGGCGTATCCCTGTATAATCTGACCGGTCAAAGTATATGGTTTTTGTTTCCGAGGATCATTTTACGGCCTCCATGCTTTTTATTTTCTTCCATGGACACTGTGGGAAGTGCGCCGTACGCCCGAAGAACAGACCGAATCTCACCGTCCATGGTCAAACAGCCTTGCTCCAATAAAAGGCCTCGAGCGCAATAAAATAAAGCATCTTCGGCGAAGTGGGTAACGAGGATCAAAGTTCCCCCGGCCTCGCAATACTGTCGGATACGCTGTTTAACCTGAACCCTGAATTCCTCGTCACCAGTGGCCAAGCCTTCATCCACAGCCATAATATCCGGTTCCGTGTGCAAGGCAACACTGAGTGCCAGACGCATTTGCATGCCACTGGAATAGTGTTTCATCGGCATATCTATAAAATTTCCAAGACCGGAGAAGGCCACGATAGCATCCATACGCTGTTTGATTTCTTTTCGACTCAGACCGAGCAGGGCGCCATAGATGACGATATTGTCGATGCCCGGCAACTCCGGGTGCAGGGCCGTGCCCAACTCGAGTACAGCTGCCAGTCGACCATTGAGTTGAACATGACCCCTGGTGGCCGGATAAATACCTGCAATAATTCGCAGCAGGGTACTCTTGCCGGATCCGTTTTTGCCAATAACGGCAAGCGTTTCACCTTTTTCTATCCGCAAGTTAATGTCCTGTAGACAAAACCCCCGATCAGACGTTGAAGGCTGGCGTCTTTGAATGCTTCTGACAAACCGCTCACGCAATGAAACACTACGATGGCGATCATAGTAAAAGTGTTTGTAGACCCCTTTTAAAGTAAGTATTGGTGCATTCATACGATCATAAGATTTCGGCAAATAAATTTTTGTAGCGATTGAACACGAAGTAACCGATCATGAATGTTATCATAGCCATTAGGAATACGATGAGCAGTTCTTCCATGGATGGCAATTTACCATGGTAAAGCACTGTTTGATAGCAGGTCAACAGGTGCGCAAACGGGTTTATGGTATAGATAAACCGGAATTGGGATGGTACCAGGTCAACCGAATAAAAGATGGGCGAGATGTAGAACATTGCTGTCAGCATAATCGGCAGCATATGTCGAACATCGGTATAGAATACGGCAGCAGTCGCTAACAGCAACGCCAAACCTAATATCAACAGCAGAAGGGGAAGTAAAAGTACCGGCACCAAAGCATAACTTACAGGTAAACCCCTGTGATGCAGAACCGCAATAAGGATGATGACCAAGGCCAGTTCAATGAGAAATTCGACGGATTTGGCCAATATTGAGGCAATAATGGGAATTTCGGTGGGAAAAGTGGCATTGCGGACCATGTTGGTGTGCTCTGAGAGTGATAATGCCCCGGAAGTGATGGATTGGTTACTGAAGGTCCATAAGAAATAGCCACTCAACAAAAATGCCCAGTAGTTGGCAATCGGAATTCGGACGATGTTTGTAAAAACCAACAAGAGAAGCGTAAGCATCATCAAGGGACTGATCAATGTCCATAAAAATCCTAGCAGCGAACGCTGATATTTGATCTTGATGTTACGCAGCATCAAAATTGCGATCAACTCTCTAAATTGCCATAAGTTTACAAGTTGCTTAATCATATATCTTTCAGGGCCATATGCAGGAAAATCACGATGCTTCCAATCGATTGTATAGTTCGGCCAAACGATCCCCATCATCAGTCCAAAGATACTTTGCCAGAACGGCTTCATGACCTCGAAGCCCCATATCGTTTCGCAGGTTATGATCTTGCAAAAGGGCAATCACGTTTTCGGCAAAGATCCTCGGATCGTCCACGGCCCCTTTCATTACTCGACCACACCCGGCCTCGGTTATGATACGGACAAGAGGATTGCATGCGCTGGCCAAAACTGGACAGCGCATGTACATATACTGAAAAAGTTTATGGTTTACCGTTGTATGATGATGTTCATCAGGTTTAAAGGGGAGCAGCCGCCCGCTTGAAACGGCCAAATACGCCGGCATAC
>JAERRP010000214.1 GCA_016735415.1 Desulfobacterales bacterium
GGTCCGGATCCTCGGATTTCAGGTAGAGAATGTGCGCGATGGAATCCTTGCCGGAGCGCCCCGGGAGGCCGCCGGTGAGGCGAATCCAGGTGTAAAGTTTGTCGATGCCGTAACCGGAGAGTTTTAAGGGGCCATCCGTCAACCGCTTGACATGGGGCGCCCCGCGGGAATCCATCCAGATGACGGCCTTGCCCAGCGGTCGCCCCCCGTGGTCCACCGGCACGGTGCCCGACCACTGGCCTGTGCAGCAGACGCCGGCAATCCGGGCCGGGTCGATGGCGGCGGATGTCAGCAAACGACGGGATGCGGCGCCGATTGCCCGCCACCAGTCATCCGGATCCTGCTCGGCCCCTCCGTGGGGCAGGAGCTGCAGGTCGGTTTTTTCGGTTTCGCAGGCCCGCACCCGGCCGTCGACGCCCACCAACGCCACCTTGGGGCCGGAGGTGCCCAGATCGATGGCCAGAATGATGGATGCCCTGCCCGGCATGATTTATTAAATGATTCCGTCGTTTGGCATTGAGGTTAAGGGCCGGTGCCGTTGGTCTTGCGGCTGAAGTGATGGTTGATCGGCGTTGATGAACGCTTAAAAAGTCACAATCCCGACGGATTCGTCAGCGTTGTTCCCGATAGGCTTCGAACATGTTTTTGACCAGACGCCCGACCGCTTTCATGTGGACCAGGCTTTCCTCGGTGCTGCGTCCGGGATACTTGCGAAAGGCGATTAGAATACCACTCAAGGTCGCAAACAGGGCGTGGGACAGCAGGCGTCGGTTTTCCAGGTCGGACTCGCTTTCAAAGACCAGATCGAGCAGGTCCATGAACCGACGGGCCACCACATCCAGCTTGCGGGCCGAAGCATTGCTGATTTCGCCGTAAAGCGAAAAACGGGTGATCATCTTCCAATAGACTTCGTTCACGGTACAGTAGTCGATGAACTGGTCGATCAGGGCTTCGAGGGCCACGCCGTCCGGTTCGCGGCCGAGTTTTTCCTCCAGCTCGCTGATGAATCGGTTGGTGTCCCGATAGGCGGCCTCCACGAAGAGAGCTTCCTGGTCCTGGAAATAGGTGTAAATGGATGATTTGGCGATGCCGGCGGCATTGGCAATTTCCTGCATGCTGACACTGTTGTAGGTTTTGGCACCGAAGACCTTGCGGGCCGCATCGATGATGAGGTCGCGGCGGACTTCTCTTTCTTTAACTTTGAGTTCGCGTAAGGTACTGTTTTTTTTCATTGGAAAATGGCCGTCGCTTGAGGGGTACAAAAAGTGTTGTGATGCTGGATATCCGAATTGATAACATGGCGGGGTCAAAATTGCAACTTATAGTTGATTTAACGACCGGTGTTCGGTATAGGGACTGTTGAACGATATTTTACCAGACAGTCGATTCGTTTAGCCGGTCAGTGTCCACCCATGGAGATAACAGCGCTATGGATGCCCAGCCCTTTTATCATGATGCCGTAAGCGATCCCTATACCTATGCGGCCCGCTGGAAAGATACCCGCCAGAAACCGGTGGTGGCGCATTTTTGTTCCTACACGCCGGAGGAAGTGGTTTGGGCGGCCGGGGCCCTGCCGTTTCGAATTTTCGGCCAATCCGGCCGCATTGTCGCGGCCGATGCCCACCTCCAGAGCTACAGCTGCAGCCTGGTGCGCGGAGCCTTGGAAGATGCCCTGACCGGACGCCTCGATTTTGCCGATGGGTTCGTGTTCCCGCATACCTGCGACTCGATTCAACGCCTGTCCGATATCTGGCGGATGAATGTTCCCCACGGCTTCCACCTCGATGCGGTTCTGCCGGTCAAGCTCGATACCCCCAGCGCCCGGGACTACATGCGCGATGTCGTGGCCCGGTTTGGCCGCGATCTGGAAAAATGTCTGGGGGTTACCATCTCGGGACAAGACCTGCAGCGTGCGGTGGGGCTTTACAACCGCCTGCGGGCCGGCCTGCGTGAACTCTACCGTCTGCGCAGCGAACAGCCGGCGGCGATCGGCAGCGGCGACGTCCATGCCATTACGAAGGCGGCCATGATCATGGACCGGGAGGACTTCGTGGACGGTCTCGAACGCCTGCTGGTGCGATTGGAATCCCGGGAGTCGGCCCCTTCGTCCCGTAAGCGTCTGGTACTCTCCGGGGGGCTGTGCGGCATGCCGGACATTTACAGCCTGATCGAGACGGCCGGTGGCGACGTGGTCTGGGACGATTTCTGCACCGGATCACGCTATTTCGATGGCGCGATCCGGGACGATCAGTCGCTCTGGGAAGGGATTGCCGACCGTTATCGCGAGCGCATGGTCTGTCCGGCCAAGCATATGGACCTGACGCGGCGCGGCGCGCACCTGGTCGATCTCGTGGGGCAGACCCGGGCCGACGGGGTCATTTTCGTGCTGCTCAAGTTCTGCGACCCCCATGCCTTTGACTACCCCTACATGAAAAAAATGCTGGACGAGGCGGGCATTCCCAGTCTGCTGTGCGAAATCGAAGACCAGCAGATCAGCGCCGGCCAGGTGCGGACGCGCTGTGAGGCGTTTCTTGAAATGCTTTAATGTGCGGGGTTGAACGTGTTTCACCCCTGGAAAACGATACCTTGCAGGAGAAAACCATGAGCGCGCCCGAAAAAGGGTATGACGATGCCCGCCAGAAACGCAAGATCAAGTGCGTCAAGAAGATGAAGGAGATCATGACGCACTATTACATCGATGCCAAGACCGCGGCCGACCAGGGCAAGAAAGTGGCCTGGATCACCAGCGGCGGGCCGGTGGAGCCCCTGATCGCCATGGACGTCATCCCGGTCTACCCCGAAAACCACGCCGCCATGATCGGGGCTTCCAAGATGGGCGCCGATCTCTGCCGCCAATCCGAGGAAATGGGGTATGCCCCCGACCTGTGCTCCTACGCCCGGGCCGACATCGCCTGCGCGCCGATCAACGGGGGTCCGATCGGGGGCCTGCCGCGGCCCGACATGCTGATCTGCTGCAACAATATCTGCGGTACCGTGCTCAAATGGTACGAGGCCCAGGCGCGCTATTTTGAGGCGCCCCTGTTCATCCTGGACACCCCCTTCTGCCATACCGAATTTTCCGATGAGGCCCGCCGCTATGTCCGCCGGCAGATCGACGAGTACATTCGCTTTCTGGTAAAAGTCTGCGGCCGCCCGTTTGACCGTGACCGTATGGCCGAGGTGGGACGTCTGTCCATCGAGGGCCAGCGTTTGTGGCAGGCCGTTCTGGATACTACGGCCCACAAACCGGCACCCATGAGCGCCTTTGACGCCTTCTTCCACCTGGCCTTGATCGTGACGCTGCGCGGCACCCAGACCGTGGTGGATTATTACACCGAACTGCAGCAGGAGATGCGGGAGCGCATCGATCAGGGCATCGGCGCCGTGGAAAACGAGGAATACCGGCTGTTATGGGACAACCTGCCGATCTGGTTCCGCACCCGCTGGCTTTCGGAGAAGTTCGCGGAACACAATGCCTGCCTGGTGGCGGACACCTATACATCGGCCTGGTGCAGTTCCCTCCAGTACCTCCACGAAGACGATTTTATCGAGACCATGGCCGAAGGCTACAGCCGCATCTATCTCAATATCGGTGTAGACGCCATGGCGGATAGTGTGATGGCGATGATCGACAAATATGACGCCGACGGCCTGGTGATGCATTCCAACCGCAGCTGCAAACCCTATTCCCTGGGACAATACGATATCCAGCGGATCATTCGGGAGAAGAAGGGCCTTCCGACCCTGATGATCGAAGCCGATATGGTGGACGAGCGCCTTTTCACGGAGGGCCCGGTGGCGAACCGCATCGACGCCTTCATGGAAATGCTGAAGGCCGGTTAGACCGCCTGAATAATCAGAACAGGAAAGACCGGCGGAATTGCTGTTGATCGGGTTTTGAAATCACTTCGGAGGGAGTTCGATGATTTCGAAGTAGGGCTCCATCAAGTCGAAGAGCAGCAGGCGGTTGCGCAGCAGGCCGCCCTTTCCCAGAAGAACTTTGACCGCCTCGGCCGCTTCGAGGCTGGCCAGTGCGCTCACGGTGAACGACAGGTTGCCCAGATAAGTTTCGGCCCCCCGGGCTTCGTCCTCCCGGACTTCGCCGATCAACCTTTCCAGGCCGTTATCTTCCGGGAAAATGACCGTCAGCTGGCCGCTCGTTCCGGCGACGGCCGCCCAAACCAGGGGAATCTCCATGCGGCGGCAGGCCTGCTGGAGAACCAGGCGCGAATCGAGCCGATCCAGACCGTCGATCACCACGTTCGCACCTTCGATCAGGCCATCGGCATTCTCGTCC
>JAERRP010000383.1 GCA_016735415.1 Desulfobacterales bacterium
TTCCGGCAGCGGACTGCAAGGGCCAAAATGTGGCGAGATATTTAAACGGGGCTTAACGCAACGGGCGTATTCACATCTGCACTTCGTCTCGGATGCTGTCGAAAAGAATTAAAGCGTCGTGATTGATATGTGCGGGTTTGATGCCGTAGCGCATGTAAGTAATAAATCCCTTCAGGCACTGGGCGTAGTCTTGCCAGCAGAGTGTATTCTCCTGATTTGGCGAACTTGAGTGGTAGAAACGGCGTTCGGCTTCAGTGGCTTCACGCTCGGCCAGATAGATAATATCCTGAAAGTCCCGTCCCCTGGCTTCCAGCACGAATTCATTAAAATCACAGCGGTCTGAGATCATTGCCCCTCCTTAAAGGGTTCCTTCGGAATCGGGCGTGTAAAACAATTAGGGGCCTTTTCTATCAAGGCCTTTTTATCGGAAACAATCCTTATCTCTGAACGTCATTGGCGACCCTATTAAACCTCGTTTGTTAGGATTATGTTAAAATTGTGTTAAATAGACTAGATCATATTGACATTATCCTAAAATATCGCCAGTAAAAAGAGTGACTCTAATATGTTTCCCGCAAAGCTCGATATAGGCAAACAATAAATTCCAAGGAGGTGCTTATGCGTTTCATGGGCAGTAGTGTCAATATCGGAACCCTAGCCGTCGGCGCTGGTATCGTTTTCCTCACGCCCATCGTGGTCCCGGTGGTCGCCGGCGTCCTCAAACCTTTGGCCAAGAATGCCATCAAGGGCAGTCTGCTGATATACGAGAAGGCCAAAGTGGCGACGGCCGAAACCATGGAGTCGATGGAAGACCTGGCGGCCGAAGCCAAAGCCGAACTGGCGGAAAGCGCCGAGGCCGCGCCCGCCAAAACCAAGAAAGCAGCCAAGGGGGCCAAAGCGTGAAACCAGTAGCGGCGGTCATCGCCCACGCCTGCACCGGGCGTCTGCGAATACGCGTTCCTGACCGCCGGGGTGATCTGGGGTATTTTGAGAATGTTCGCAAAGCCGCCTTGAAATCATCCATCGAAGTCATTCGCGTCAACGCGTTCACCGGCAGTATATTATTCCACGGAAGACAGGCGACGGAAAGCGCGGTCGCCGAGTTCGGCAGCGTCAACGACCTGTTTGCAATCTACGCCGCTTTGCCGGCCCCCAGCCTGGCAAAGCGGATATCCGCCCCGCTGACGACCTGCAACCGGAGTCTTCAGCAGTGGTCGGCCGGACAGATCGATCTGCCCGGTGCGTTCTTTATTCTGCTGTTGTTCATCGCACTTTTTGAAATCGCCCGCGGCCGATTTCGTACCCCACCTTGGTATACGGCCTTCTGGTATGCTTTCGGTCTGTTCACCAAAGCGTTAATCGACCGGGAACCCGGCGACCATCTTCAGAAAACTTCTGACGCGTATTAACTGAATTCTAACATCGCTCTGGTTTCCTGCAATTATGCTAGCGCGGAACAGCGCTGCTTTCTCAAGGCAGGCTTTTAGAGGGCCCGTGGCAATGTCACACCGGCGGAAGACGTCGCTGGAGCCTTACCATTCGTTTGCACTTGCACCCAGTCAACTGTCAGAGGCTTGATTGACCGAGCTCGTCATTCCAATACATACCTCCGTAAAGGGCCGCACCCGCTTCCGGGTTGAAGGTCTGAAAAACGCTCCGGCCTTAAAACGCATCCTGGAATTCTACCTACCGCACAATGCCGATCTGACCCGTGTTAAAGCCAGCACGACCACGGGAAATCTTCTGATCCATCACTCGGAAACCTTGGACTCCGTAAGAATTGCGGAATTCATCCTGCAGGCCATAGGACGAAGGGCGGTTGATCTGGACTTCCAGGGGCAAGGGGTGGAAGAAGAGCCGGGCGATGACGACGAATCGCCCCGATTACTGCCAACCGACATCACCGGCCCCCTGCGCAATAATCTGAGGAGCGCCTTCGAGCGTATGGTGGGTCAAGATGAAACTTCGGCGCGTCGGGCTTGGCACACCCTAAAGCAGAAGACGCTGGGTGAAGCGCTCGATACCGATCTGCGCAAAGGTCTTTCCGCAGATGAAGCACGGCGGCGCTGTGAACAGGGCGGTGCCAATCGCCTCCCCGAACCCCATGCGCGCACGGACTGGGACATCATCTTCGATCAGGTCAATTCACTCCCGGTCTATCTATTAGGGGCCGCGGCTTTCGTGTCGGTGCTTACCGGCGGGGTGATCGATGCCCTCGTGGTTATGGGCGTCGTGGCCGCCAATGCCGCCATTGGCTATATCGCCGAATCGCAGGCCGATAAAACCATCAGTTCCCTGCGCCGTTTTGTAAATCCCCTCGCGCGGGTAATCCGCAACGGGGAGCCATTAGAGATTCCCGCCCATGAGGTTGTGATCGGCGATCTGATGACCCTCAAACCGGGCATGTACGTCCCGGCGGACTGCCGCCTGCTGGAGGCTTCGCATTTGAGTGTGGATGAATCCATGCTGACCGGTGAAAGCATGCCGGTTTTCAAGTCCGCCCGTGCCTTACGAATCCGCCATACACCCCTGACCGATCGGCTGAACATGGTATTCATGGGCACCCTGGTAACCGGGGGGCAGGCCACGGCCTT
>JAERRP010000143.1 GCA_016735415.1 Desulfobacterales bacterium
ATTTGCTTCGAGCATAAATGGATAATTGAATCGGTGTGGCCCTGACTGCTGATTTGATCTCATCTGCTATTTGAAGACTCCGGGCGGCATTGTCCATATCCTTACGCAATGTGAATATTCTCGCTTGGCAGGAATAAAAATCAAGTAAAGTGATGGTAAAGCCCTTCTTTTTCGCGAACTCGACAGCGTCACTAATTTCATCGAGGACCGTATCTAGCCTTCGGGTTTCCGTTAACAGTTTGATTTTCAGCATGTGGTTCAGGAGAATTGAAAAATTATTCTCATAAACTTCAGCAACCTTGGATAATTCACTTACGATTGTACGGGCTTGATCCAAATTTCCCATATAAATGCTGGGGCATCCGTGCCAGTAAAGATCCTGTGAGGCTATAAAAACTTCACCGTAATCCAAGTTTTTATTTACCAGTCCCATATCGAGGCGGTCGATTTTATGCCAATCCCCAATTAAATAATTATGGATTGTTTTCATAAAGTCATAAATAAGATAAATTTTAGTCTGATCTTTCTGAATGAATTTTTCCACCGCACTGAGTATTTTCTGGCTTAATCGAAAAGAAATGCCGGTAAAGGAAAACAAGCAACTCGACTCAATATAAATCTCAAGCCACACATCGGAATCCGACAAGTTATACCGGGATATTTCTCTGCATAAATAAATCGACTCGATGAAAAACCTTTTAGGATCGATAATGCCCAGCGCCTTACTTTTTTTGTGGCAAAAATCCAGGTTCTGAATGTCTGCAGGTTTGGCTGTTTTTCTAAATTTCAAGAGGGGAAAGTACAGAGCGATTAAAAAATGCAGAAAAGCAGTAATTATTTTATACTTTGAACAGAATCTGTTTTTCGACAACCGACCCCCATAATAATTTAGGGCCTTATCGAAATATTCCAATGCTTCTTCATATTGGCCGTGGTTATACAGGGCCAGGGCGATGTTTTTTTCCAGCCGCGCCACTTTTTCCGAATCGGCGGCAGCGCCGGATTTGCGCCGGTAGAGAAGGAGGGCCTCCTGATAATAGTGCAGGGCCTCGCTCGAGGCCGAAGTTTTCAGGGCTTCCTCGCCGGCCTTGATCAGGGCGGCCTCGGCTTTGTCCAGATTGTCGGCCCGACTGTAGTGATAGGCCAGCATCCCGAAACAGGTATGCAGCTTGTTGGCAAAGACCTTTTCGATCGTATCCGCGACCTTCAGGTGCAGGGCCTTGCGTTTCTGGGGCAGAATGGAGCCATAGGACACTTCCTGGGCCAGGGCGTGTTTGAAAAGATACTCCAGCTCCTCCATTCTATTACGCTCCCGGATGAACTCGGCCTCTTTCAGGTAGGCCAGGCGTTCGTCCAAATCCCGGACCGTGCCGGCCACCTCCGAGAGAATCCGGTAAAAAAAACTGCGGCCGATCACCGCGGCCACTTTGAGCAGATGGCGCGTTTCCTCATCCAGCCGGTCGATACGGGCCATCAGCACATCATTGACGGTGTGCGGGATGGTCATGTTGTTGAACTTGGACGTCACTTCAAATTTCCCGCGGCGCACGGCCACGGCCCCCTCGTCGATGAACGAACGCACGACTTCTTCGATGAAATAGGGGTTGCCGCCGGTACGTCGGACGATCTGACCGGCGACGGCATTTTGAAACCCCTCAAGGTTGAGCATATTGGCAATCAGTGTTTCGCTTTTACGCTCATCCAGGGGTTCCAGCGCGATGTCGACCCGGGCCGCAGAAGGGCTGGCTTTGCTGGATTCAAGAATCCGCTGGCCCGTTCCAACATAGCCGGGCCGGAACAGGTTGATAAAAAGAATGCGCGTCTGCCCCACCAGGCGAAAGAGGGACTCCAGGAGTTCAATCGAACTCCTGTCGGCCCAATGCAGGTCATCAATCACGACAACCAGGGGACGGGATACACTCAATCGGATGAACAGCTCCCGCATATTCTTGCGGATCAACTTTTCAAGGGCCTCACCCTCGATGCCCGCCAACCGCTCCCGGTAGGGTTCGGGCAGGTCCATCCCCATGAGGGTGGCCACGAAGGGAAGAACCTCGCCGGTCTGTTCCTGAAAGGACTCCCGAATGGCGGTCTCCAACTTGATGAAGGCCTCGGCCGCGCCGTCATCGAGCCCGATCCGGGCCCATTGTTTCAGCAGGTCGATCAGGGGGTGAAAACTCAGATTGCGCCCCATCGACACCGCCCGGCCCTCCAGAAAGGATACCCCCCGGACCACCTTGCGCCGCTTCAACTCGGCCACCAGCCGTGATTTACCAATACCGGCTTCGCCGAAAATATTAACGAGGGCACCGGAGCCGTTGATGAGTTTCCTCACCTGCCGTTCCAGCTCGTCCAGCTTGTCGTCGCGCCCCACCATCTCGGAAAAAATCGTTCGCTCGGAGCCCAGGCGCGGGCGGTACACAACCGTGTGGCCGGAGCGCACCCTGTAGACCGGAAGGCGTTCGTTCCGACCCTTGATCACTTTCTTGCCCAGGTTCTCGAACGCGAACATTTCGCGGGCCTGCTTGAAGACTTCCCGGGTCACACAGGTGGTTTCCGGTTCGGCCAGCTGCTCCATGCGGGAGGCCAGGTTGACCGTATCCCCCACGGCTTTGAATTCCACGCGCAGGTCATTGCCCAGAGTGCCCACCACCACAGGTCCGGAATGGACCCCGATCCGCATGCGGATGGGATCCATTCCTTTTTTCTTTTTGTTGAAAGTGGCAATTTCCCGGTGGATGGCACGGGCGGCCCAGAGCGCCCGATGGGGGGCTTCTTCCAGGGCGATGGGGGCCCCGAACAAGGCCATGATCCCATCGCCGGTCATTTCGTTGACCGTGCCCTCGTAATCGTTGACCTGCTGAATGAGGATCTCGTAAACCTCGTCCATGATCGTGTAGGCCGCTTCAGGACCAATCTGCTCCACCAGGGGCATGAACCCCTCCATGTCGCAGAACATGACGGTGACGTTTTTACGCTCTCCCTCGATGCGGTCTCGCTGGGTGAGAATCTTTTCGGTGAGCCCCTGCGGAAGGTAGCGCTGAAT
>JAERRP010000574.1 GCA_016735415.1 Desulfobacterales bacterium
GGCGGTTCGACCGACTAGACCGAAGGCGGTCCGGGCAAGAAAAGACCGAGGGTCGCGTCTTCACTATTGACAGACTTTTTGGTAGCTGAAGAAATTTTCCGGTGGCACATCCCACCATGCCCACCTGACGCGCTTTCTGTTCGTCACACCGTGCGGTCCGGGGGGGATACTTAAAATGCAGATTTAGGCCCTAAAACAGGGCGCTAAGCCTAAAATTCAGGGTCAAAAAGGAACATTAATCTGTAATTGCAATGATATAGCTTGGTCCGACCCCGAATATACAATTTCATTTTCGTCGACCTCCACCGTTTCTTTGGGTTGGCATGTGACCATTTCCTTCCGGCGTCATTTTATCCGAACGACGGCGAATATTTTGCCGTTTTTCAGGGCTCATATTCTGCCGATGCTTGCGGCGTGTCTCACGTTCCTCCGGTGAGAGGTTGCGCCGGCGCTCCCGCATCTCACGCCGCTGCTCGGGCGACATGTTTTGCCAGCGTTTGCGAAGTTGATTTTTCTGTTCCGGAGGCAGGCTCTGAAAACGCCGGCGCGCTTCTCGGAGGCGTTGCCTTTCATCAGGTGACAGTTTCTGAAATTTTTTAAATTGGCGCCTTATGCGATCGCGCTGTTCCGGGGGCATTTCTTTCCATTGATGCAGCCGCTCCCGGGCCTGCTGTCTTTGCTCAGGGACCATGTTATGCCAGCGCCGGGCCCCTTTCTGTAATCGCTGTTGCTGACCGACATCCAGGTCATTCCATCGATCTACAAGCGGTTGAAGAACCTGTTTTTCTTCCTGGCTGAGTTGATCCCATGGCACGTGGGCCTCTTCACCGATAACGCCTACCGGAAGCATGATAACCAACAGGATGCCCACCATAAGCAGGCACCGGCGATCATTCCTTGCGTTATTCATCAGAAGACTCCTGTTCCGGCAAGATGGTGTCGTCCAAGATGCCCGGATCGACCCATTCGCCGTCATCCGTTTGCCAAGTACCTAAGAATTCAAGAAGTTCAATCGATGGCATGGCGGTATCCTCTTCGATGGTCTCAGCCTCGGCCGAAACGTTTTCGTCACACCAGGCACGAGCGCCAGGCACCACCCCAACAAGAACCAAGAACAAATAGATTTCAGCCCGCATGGTCCTCTTTCTCAGTCAGCCAGAAATAGAATTCGAAATCGGCAAAGAGATTTAATTGTTCGCTGGATGTCAAAATTTCGAGATCCGCCAGTGTCTGCTCATCATGGGATGTCGACGAGGATCGGAAATTCGTCGTCATCACAACAGCGATAATCATGCCGGTTGCCACTGCCACCGCCGAAAAACGAAAAAGACGCCACCAATTCACACGCTGGGATTCATGCTGTTCCAGCGCTGAATAGCGAATCCGTCTGAGCCGGGCGGCAGTATCAACATCCAGATTTTCCACTTCCCGATCCAGTTCAGACCGCACATGCGCTAAAAAACGGGTATCACGATCTTCGTTATTCATGGCCAGTGGTCCTCCAGCCTGCTGCGCAGTGATTGTATAGCCCTGGAATAATGGGTTTTTACCGACCCCTCCGAGCACTGCATGGCTGCTGCGGTTTCGGAGACGGGCAATCCTTCCCAAGCGCGAAGCATAAAAACCTGTTGTTGTCGCAGGGGAAGTTTGGCCAATGCTGACGCCAGCGCTCTAAAAACCTCGCCCCGCATGGCCAGTCGATCTGGATTTTCACAGCTGGACCCGGCGATATTTTCCAAAGGATCGCATCCCGGGCGATCTTCGTCCCGTTGTTTGCCATGCAGCAAGATTCGCCAACGGCTTCGAACGCTGGAACGACGGTACCAGTCACGGATACAATTCTGTAAAATCCGATGGAAAAGCGGTTTCCATTGATTATTCGGCTTGTTGCGATATTTTTTCACCATGGCAAACATGGCATCCTGAACGATATCCATTGATTCATCCACGTCGCCAGTAGCTATTTTAGCCATGAGGTATGCCCGACGTTCAATCGATGCAAGGAATTTTTCCATTACCAGTCGGTCATCCCCCATGACGTTGTGTCAACACGGCAATGTCTATCGTCGCCCCCGACGCGATTGTCCATAGCCCTGACTGCGCGCACTTCCGGCCTGTCGCTGTCTGCGCGAATGCTGCCAGCGTTGACCATTCTGGCTTCCCTGCCGCGCCATCCGACGGTCGTCCTGTTGGCCTCGGCGGTTCATGCGAGCCCCCTTGCGCTCAGGCCTTTGCGCTTTTCGATCGTAACCGGCATCCCTTGCCCGTTTGGAGCGACGGTCAAATTTCCGCTCAGCCCGATCCCTCCGGCGATCCATCCGGTGGGCGTCATCCTTGCGCGTAGGGTTTCGTCTATCAATCTTACCATTCCGGGATCGTTCCGTCTTCCGGTCGTATCGGCGTTCTCTGCGGTCCCCGCGACGGTCCAGTCGGTCCTCAACGCGATCACCTTGGCGATCCAGGCGTTCATCAATTCGATCGCCTTTCGCATCCAAGCGTTGATCAATCCTGTCACCTCGATTTTCAAGGCCCTCGCTGGCAGTGTCATCAGCCAGGGAGGGCGCCCCCATTAACACGACGCCCAAGAGACAGATCATAATCGCTTTTGTTTTCATTTCAGCTTGCTCCTTGTCAATATGATTGATTCGAGTTTCCGCTTGCATCAGCGCGCCATACTTATTTAAACGCACACCTTCGGAATAAGTTGACATGAAATGCCGTTTTTTTTCGAAAAAAACGATTTAGATTTGATGAACTCGCAAAAAGTCACAGACAGATATCTGCCTAAAATAAGAGGGTTAGGGGTCGTACCAAGACAACCAACTGATATAACAATGAAATAGTTAAAAAACAGCAATAAAATGGTCTTAGTCGTTCAGTTTTGAGGCTAAAAACTGCATTCTAAGGAAGTTATCGATCATGGCACGATCCAACAGACATTTCATGCCGGGTCATGTCAGGCATCTGGGGAAGTATGGGGACGGAAGTATGGGTAGAGTAGAGAGCAGGCCACAACAGCTTTAGGTTTGGCTTATCTGTTGCCGTCGCTTTCGTTCGACGGTGCCTGAAGAGCCTTTCCATGGCGGTTTTCACCTGCCCTCCCTCATCAAACCGTGCATGCGGTTTTCCCGC
>JAERRP010000364.1 GCA_016735415.1 Desulfobacterales bacterium
AGAATCCTTCTCAGTCACTTTAGGTGGGAAACGAACAAGAGCAAGTGGAAACCATCGACGCGTCTTGGTTCCGTACCAAAATACGGCGCCGTCGCAGTTCAATTTATCAATGGACTGCAAGATTAAGCAATTGCCAATGGAAATTCTTTTTGTCTGCACGGGTAACATTTGCCGCAGCCCGATGGCGGAAGGCCTGCTGCGCCATATGCTCGCCAGGCGCTCCCTGTCCGGCGTGCAAATCAGATCCGCCGGCATCCATGCTTTAGACGGCCGTCCGGCCGAACCCCATGCCGTTGAAGCGGCCCGTGAATTGGGCGCGGACATCACCGGTCACACGGCCCGGTCCCTCGACCGCGAGATGGTGGAGCGGGCGGACATGATTCTGGTCATGGAGCGCGGGCAGGCCGAATTGATCGCCCGCGTGCTGCCGAGGGCCACACAAAAAGAAAAACTCCGTCTTCTGGCAGCCGGCAGTGCTGAAAGCGGGTCGCCGGAGGTCGATGACCCTTACGGCATGTCGCTGGACGCCTATCGAACCTGTGCCCATGTGATCCGGCGTTGTTTGACCGCTGTCCTTGAACAAATCGAGGACATGGGCACGCGGCCGTGAAGCCGGGGCCTCCGGGCAGGTCATCGTTTTAAAGTGTCCATCCAGAAATGGTAGATTTTGGTTCAGGCCAAGGCCGCAACGATTTTTATACCGACGACGCAGTCGTCGTCGCGAAGCGACGCGTAGCCAGGCTACGTCGAGGATTTCAAAAGAGCGAGAACGCTGGCCTGGGCCGAAAGATGCCTTTTATGGATGGGCACTAACTATCGGGGTACGTATGCCATGAAATTATCGATTCGCTGGGTTCTGATTATCGGCATCCTGACCATCATCTGGGCGACGCAGCTCATTACCATCACCACCGGCTATGTCTCTTCCCAGCGGGTGTTGCTGGAGCATGCCCAGAATATCATGCGCAACATTGCCGATCTGGCAATGGAGCAGGCCGAAAATCATCTCTTCCATGCCCAGACAGCCGCCGATCTGACCAAACGCCTGCTGGCCTCCGATGTCGTCGGCCGTTCGCGCGACCGGCGGGTGGATCTTGAACACTATTTTTCCGACCAGCTCATGGTGTACCCCCATTTTGCCGGTATTTATTTCGGGGAACCGAACGGCGATTTTTTCGATGTGCGTCGTAGCAGCAAGAAGACACCCGGGGGCACCCGCACCAAGATAACCGTTCACCAGGGGGATCGCAAAGAAACGTGTCTGATCTGGCGTGATTGCCGGCACCATCTGATAGCGGAGGAAACCCTTTACGACGACGCCTATGATCCGCGCCAGAGACCCTGGTATCGCAAGGCCCTTAAGGAAAAGCGCATTGTATGGACGGATCCATACATTTTTTTTACTTCCCGGAAACCCGGCATCACCATCGCCGGTCCGATCTATGGGGCCAACGGGGAGTTGAAGGGCATCGTCGGGGTCGACATCGAGATTGACGAGTTGTCCACGTTTATCAGTAAACTGCGCATCGGCAAAACCGGCCGGGCCTACATGCTGAATCGCAACGGGGATCTGATCGCGTTTCCCGATCTGTCCAAGATCACCCAGCGCGGCAAAGATGGCAGCTACCGCTTGGCCAAGATCGAAGAACTGGGCGATGTGGTCAGCCGCAAGGCTTTTACGGCCATGAATTGGCAGTTTGATGAGCAGAAGCGTTTCCAGCTCGATGCCCCCCGTTTTGGTAAATTTGTCCACGAGGGACAAACCTATCACACCATGTTCGCCCCCTTTTCCGAGCGTCAATGGCCCTGGGTGATCGGGGTCTACGTCCCCGAAGACGACTACATCGGTATCATCAAGGACAACCGGCGGTTCAACATCTGGGTGACCCTCCTGTATTCATTTATTGCCACCGGATTCGTGTTAATGCTTGCCCGGGGGATCGTACGCCCCGTTGCCGGCCTTGCAAATGAAGCCCAGGCGATCAGCCGTAAAGATTTTACGAGCCGGTTTCCCACCGATTCCATCTATCGTGAAATTCAGTCCACGGCCGACGCCTTTACCGCCATGAAATCCGCCCTGTTGAAAAGCAAGGAGCGCTACCGCAGTATTTTCGAAAATATTCAGGATGTCTATTACGAAAGCGACATGGACGGAACCCTGCTGGAGATCAGCCCTTCCGTGGCACGCGAGACGCACTACACGGTCGAAGAACTGCTGGGTTGTTCGGTCTATCGTCTTTACCGCGATCCGGCTGACCGTGATGCGCTGGTGCAGCATTTTCTGGACCATGAAGAGGTTGCGGACTACGAAATCGTTCTGCGCGACAAGAACGGTGACCTGCTCTACTGCTCGATCAATTCCAAGCTGTTGCGGAACCCGGATGGAAGGCCGTACAAGATAGTCGGTTCCCTGCGCGTTATCAACGAGCAGAAACAGACCCGGGAACAGCTGGCGCATTACCGGCACGAACTGGAGACACTTGTGGACGAGCGCACGGGCGATTTGCGGGCCACCAATCAGAAACTTCTGCAGGAGATCGAACAGCGTCAGCAGACGGCTGAGGCCTTGCGTGAAAGCGAGGAGCGCTACCGCACCGTGCTGGATGATATCCGCGAGGGTTATTTCGAGACTGATCTGGGGGGCCGGATGAGTTTTTTCAATGACTCTCTTTGCCGAATTCTGGGGTACAGCCACGATGAGCTTGTGGGCCTGGACGGCCGCCATTTTATGGCGGAAGCCTCGGCCGCGAAGATCGTCGGGGTTTTTCGCCGCATTCGCAGGGAACACACCGCCGCCAAAATGCCCGAGGTCGAAATTTTCCGCAAGGATCGGGCTCACCGCAAAATGGAACTCTCGGTTTCGCTGATTCAGGATCAGTACGGCAAGGTCACCGGTTACCGCGGACTGGTGCGTGATGTTACCGAGCGATTGCAGGCCGAGCGTGAACGCCGGCGTTTGGAAATACGCTTCCATCAGGCCCAGCGGCTTAAAGGCATCGGTACCCTGGCCGGCGGCGTGGCCCATGACTTCAACAACCTGCTCATGGGGATTCAGGGCAATATATCCATTTTAAAACTGGATATGATGCCGGACAGTGAAGCTTATGAAAATGTGGTGAGTATCCAGCAATGTGTCGAAAGCGGGGCCAAACTGACGCAGCAACTGCTGGGTTTCGCCCGGGGCGGCAAGTATGTGGTCGAGCCCACGAACATCAACGACATCGTACGATCGACCTCTCAGATGTTTGGCCGCACCCGCAAAGAAATTCTTATCTATGTCCATTACGAGGAGAACATTCGGCCGGTCAATGTTGACAAGAAGCAGGTCGAACAGGTCCTGCTGAATATGTATATCAATGCCTGGCAGGCGATGCCCAGGGGCGGCGAGCTCTATCTGCGGACCGAAAACACCGTCCTGGACGACAAGCGCAGCCGCCTTTTTGATATTGAATCGGGTGACTATTATGGTCGCC
>JAERRP010000912.1 GCA_016735415.1 Desulfobacterales bacterium
TTCAGGGCGTTCAACATCTTTTTCCGCACTTTGGTCGGAAGCAGGAGCGGGTCGCCACCCGACATAATTGCGTTGGTTATTTCCGGGTGCGCGGCAATATAGTCGGCGGCCTTCTCAAAATTTTTTACGGTTAGATCATTCGGCAGGCCCACCATGCGTTTTCGGAAGCAATGTCGACAGTACATGGCACAATATTCGGATGTCACCACAAGCGCGGTGTAATCATATTTGTGCAAAACACCATTGCCTTTGTCATGCTTATCATCCCCGTAAGGATCCCTGGTGGTTTCGCCCATGGCCCCGGCAACCACAAGTTCCTGTACATCCGGGATGCAGAGCTTGCGCACGGGATCCTCAGGATTTTCAATATCGATCAAGCTGAGGTAGTAACGTGGAATATTCATTGGATGGATGGCAACCACCTTGCGCAGATCAGCTTCTTCTTCCGCGCTTAACGGAAGGTATTGTTTGAGTTCATCAACCGTGGTGATGTTGTTCTTGAGCTCTTTGAGGTAGTCCAATTGTCTCCAGTCGATATCGGCAAACAGAGACTGTCTATCGGTTGTTTTCGAATTTTGGCTCAGCGGCATGATTACCAACTCCCAATATTTATTTGGTTCTGCGCCTGCTCCGATATTTCGGTAAAAGCAGGCACAAGAGTGACTCACTTTTGGCATACCGGAGGGAGATTTTGTTTATGTCAAAGGTCTAATCCGAGATGATGAGGGGAGATGGCCCTATTCAGGGGTGAAGCTTCACAAGTACAAAATCAGTGCATATGTGTAATGACCCTCTCCTGATTCTCCTAAATGAGGTTTTTATGTACCGATTATTATTAGCGGGTACTAGGAATTAATACCCGACGTGTTGTAGAAATTCCTTCAATCTTTCCGTGGTCGGAGATTTCAGGAGCATCTCCGGATTACCGTCCTCCGCAATTCGACCGTCGTCCATAAACAAAAGCCGGGATCCGGCCTTGCTGGCGAAACTCATTTCGTGCGTCACCACCACCATGGTAATGCCTTCCCGGGCTACGGCCGTCATCACGTTGAGGACCTCTTCGCGCAATTCCGGATCAAGGGCCGATGTGGGTTCGTCAAAAAGCATAATTTTAGGTTTCACAGACATTGCTCTGGCAATCGCAACCCTTTGTTGCTGACCTCCGGAAAGCTGGGAAGGATAGTGATTGCTTCGGTCCGAAAGTCCTACTTTTTCCAGAAGATCTTTGGCAATGGTATTGGCCTCGCTGCGGGAAGCCCCCCGAACTTTTTTCGGACCGAAAGCGACGTTATCCAGGGCGGTCATGTGCGGGAAAAGGTAGAAAAGCTGAAATACCATCCCAACTTCCTTACGAATCTCGCGGATCTGTCGCCTTTGCTGGGGCAAACAAATGTCATTGACGATTAATTCTCCTGACGTGATGTTCTCCAGACCGTTGATACAGCGCAGTAAGGTTGACTTGCCTGAGCCTGAAGGCCCGACAATGACGACCACTTCTTTTTTCTCTATCGTCAGGTTGATGTCATGCAAAACTTCCACTTGGCCGAAACTTTTGCTGACATTTTTAAAATCAATGGCAGCGTTCATATTATCTTCATCCTTTTTTCGATGAATTTCAACGACAGGGCCAAAACCGATGTCATGATCAGGTAACATACAGCAACCGCAGACCAGATCTCCAGCGGTCTGAAATTACTTGCCATGATCTCCTGGCCTTGACGCGTCAACTCCCCGACACCAATAACAATAAACAGCGACGTGTCTTTCAGGCTGATGATAAACTGATTGCCCAGGGGCGGAATAGCCCGTTTAAAGGCAATGGGTCCGATGATGTTCACAATCAACTGCAGCCGGCTTATTCCCATGGCCATGCCGGCTTCAACCAGCCCCCTGTTTACGGATTCCACCGCGCCACGTACAATCTCAGCCATATAGGCACCGGCGTTTAAGATGATTGTAATAATGGCGGCGGTCAGGGCATCAAAGCGAACCCCCCTTATACCGGTGGTCACTTCAATCAGCATCGGCAGGGCAAAGTAGATAAACATGGCCTGAACGATGATGGGTGTTCCCCGGATCAGTTCGATGTAGCCAATAGCAAGTTTTTGACCGACACTGCCTATTATCCGAAAAATCCCATAGCTTTCGCCGCCTACGGTACGGCTTCCTGCAAGCCGCAAAAGCCCCGCCAAAGTTCCCAGGGCCAGACCGCCGAGGATACCGATAATGGTTATATACCAGGTTAACTTGGCACCTGCGAGCAAGGCGGGGATCGATTCCACTATGTATTTAAATTCAAAGCCCATAATGTCGCCCTTCGTATTTTACCTCAATTGAGCTATTTTCAACTCGACCGCCGGCCCCGCGCTAGTTTTCAATGCATCCCTCGATTCAGGTTATCATTTGTTGTCATGCCACTACTGCACATTCAGCCAATGGCAATGATTTCGGAAATCGAAGCTTCAATCTACCGACCAAAATTCAGGGGTGTCTCAGCTCGCCTCAGCGCTGATTGAATTTCGGTCGATAGATTGGGTATCCGGGGGGTTTTTAAAATAATGGCTGCGTTCTCCGCCGAACAACGGGATAATTTTATTTTGCCAAACTATCCCGTCAAAGGCGGGATAACCATTATTCCGGTGCTGAACCGAACCATTTGATATAAATCTTGTCGTATTCACCATCTTCCATCATTTCCAACAGGGCGACGTTGGCTTTGTCACGCAAAGCACTGCCCTGCTGAAAACCGATCCCGTAAAATGCCGCTTTGACATCGGCGCCAACCGCTTTGACCCTGCCATGGCCGGCGGTTTTGATGTAGTAAAGCACGTTGGGCGCGTCGTGCATGGCTGCATCCGCACCACCGGTGACCACTTCCAGATAGGCCTGGCCGATATTGGGGAACTTGACGATTTTTTTTGCGCCCAGGGTATTCACATAATCAACCGTTGCCGTTCCGGTCTTCACCGCCACAACCTTGCCTTTGAGATCCTTGGGACCGTTTATGTCGGTATTTTCGGATCGCACCATGACCTTTAGACCGGCTCTAAAGTAAGGATGCGAAAAATCAATGGCTTTTTCTCTTGAGGATTTAATGAAAATGGCCGCCAGAACCACATCCAGATTACCGGTGGTCAGGCCGGGGATGAGCCCGTTAAAATCCATGGGAACCAACTCATACTGCACGTCCATACGTTTGGCGATCCCAGCCCACAGATCAACGTCAAAACCGGTGTACTTGCCGTCCTTGCCTTTGAATTCAAAGGGCACAAAAGCCGTGTCCACGCCCACACGCAGAGTGTCGGCATAAGCAAAACTGCCGACCGTCAAAAGCATCAATGTTGCCAGAATTGCCGATAACCATTTGTTCTTAAGTGTTTTTTTCAATTTCCCCTCCTTTAATTTTGGGTGTGAATTGGATAATTGGGTGCAAACTATCTTCAACGGATATAATTGTCAAGTATTGTTGTAGTAATAATATATTTTGCAAAATTACTTGCATTTTCAGCCCAAACGTTATCGCTCACTTCGTGTCGCTCCCGGAAGATCCGTTAATAACAGGCTAACAAGGCTAATGTCGACCACAAAAAAATATGCGATGAAGTATGAAAGTGATCATGCTCCCCTGCCATCCTTTAAGGCTTCCGGGGCGTACGATTAAATTCTGATGGACCGTCGGGTCAAACCTCGCAATGGCGGGGGGGTGTGAAAGAGCGGGCCATGGGGGGCAGAATTTTGGTGATCTGGGGGCGGTAGTTTTTCTTGCGGGCCAGGCGGCGACCGGCCACGCGAATGATGGCCACGGAGACGAAAAAACCGGCAAAGCCGACAATCGCCGAACAGGCGGACTGGTCGTAGCCGAAGTCCTGGGCCACCCGCAGGCCCAGGATAGCGCCCAGGGTCAGGCAGATGATGGGGAAGATGTAGAGCAGAAAGGTGATCTTGAGGAAAGACGCGGTTTTGAAATCGAGAAGAATGCGGTCGCCCACCTCGGCGCCCACCTCGTTGATCACTTCCACTTCGGTGTCCGGCCGCTGGGCGTTGCAGGAACCACAGGAGGCGCAGCCCTCGCAGGCCTCGGCCAGCAGGGTTTTAACCCAGGCGGTACCCGGGCCGGTTTTGGTTACAATGCCTTTTTCAGTTGCCATGGTCGTTTAAACGCTATCGCCTGTCCCGACAAGCCGTCCCTGTCAGGACGGCCGAGGATAAAATCATTTATGAGGTTACAATAATAACGCTTTTCCCGGTGTCACGCGTCGTGTATCGACGAACCGGACGAGGCCGGGTGCGCGGGTCTGTTTATGCCGCATCACGCAATGCGGCGTGATTCGTCGATATCCGCGGATCCCGCCGCTATCGTGTGTTCATAACAAATCAGGCCGCACTGGAGGCAGCGGGACGCTTCTTTGCGAGCGGTTTCCTCGTCAAATCCCATCTCGAGCTGACCAAGCCGATCGCGTTCCAGGGGTGGCGCTATCGGCATGATCCGGCGCGCTTCGGTGGGGACTTCTTCCACGGCATCGATATTCTGGATGACGCAGTCCGATGTCACCGCCTTCAGCGGCACGTCGGGGGTGATGCCATACATGAGCTGATGCATGGAGACCGCCGCGCGGCGCCCGCCGGCAATGGCCTTGATGGCGCCACTGAAATCCGTAATAACGTCGCCCCGGGCGAAGAGGCCGGCTTCATTGGCAAACTCGGGTTGTTTGTAGGGCTGCACGGCCACCCAGGGAATCGCTTCGGTAACGGACGGCTGAATCTCGCCTTCTTCGGCCGCATCGCGCCTGCGCATAAAAATCAACTCGGGATAGCGTCCGGCCGCCAGGACCAGGTTTCCGGCCGGGATCTCGACGGTTGCACCGCTTTGCAGATCCGCGTAGGTCACGGCTTCGAGCTTCCCGCCCTTGCCGACCAGCCGCGAGATGCCGGCACCGTAGACAACACGGGCCTTGATTTTCTCCAGGCGTTCCACAGCGTTTTGATCCAGACGTGCATCTTCAACATCTTCGCGCATCAGCACGGTGATGGATATGGCCCCCTGCTTGCTGCAGATTTCAGCGGCCTCGGCCGCCAGGTTGCCGCCGCCCGCGATGACGACGTTTTTCCCAACCTGGATACGTCCATCGTCTTTACGCCCGGCCCGCACGAAATCGATCAGCAGATAGGTGCCGGGAACAAATTCGTTGACCGCATCGACCTGGCCACGCGCCAGCCGGCTGTCCCATCCGCCGGAGGCCAGAAAAACCGTTTCATAGTCTTCACCCAGCAGGTCGGCAATCCCGAAGTCGCTCCCCAGAGCCTGGTTCAAGCGGGCTTCCACGCCCATCTCGAGGATGCCTTCGATATCCCAGTCCAGAATATCGTGGGACAGACGATAGCGGGAGATGGCACTGCGCAGCAGGCCGCCCAGATGATCGGCCGCTTCGTAGACCACCGGGGCGTGCCCTAAGCGGGCCGCGAAGAAAGCGGCCGACAGCCCTTCGACGCCGCCGCCCACAACAGCGATCTTGCGCCCGGTGTCGGGGGCCCGGTAGGGCTGAATGCGCTCGCCGCTCTGCTTTTCATAGTCGGCCACAAACCGTTTGATAAAATTGATGGCCACCGGCTCGTCGGCATACTGCCGGCGGCAGTCGTCCTCACAGGGCCGGGGACAAATGCGACCGATAACCGTCGGAAACGGATTGCGCTCTTTGATCACCTGGACCGACCCGAGGTAGTCGCCGATCGCGGCCCGCCGCAGGTACTCCCGGATGTCGATCCCGGCCGGACAGGCGCGCTGGCAGGGCGTGGTGCACTCTTCGGTGGTGTATTCACGCAGAATCCGCCGGGTGACCGAAGAAAGATTGATGATGGCTTTGGGGCAGACCCGCTCGCAGGTGCCGCAGCCGGTGCATTTGACTTCATCCACCACCGGCAGGCCCTCGGGGCCCATGACGATGGCGTCGAAGGGGCAGGCCCGGGCACAGGTGCCCAGGCCGAGGCATCCGATCGAACAGACTTTCATGCCGCCGCCCAGCAGGGCAGCTGCCCGGCAGTCGTTCAGGCCGTCATAGTGGTATTTCTGGTCGGCCTCGGCCACCCCGTAATAGCAGCCAGGACGGGCAATGTCGGGTTCCTTGGCTTCGACGGTCAGACCCATGATAGCGGCGATGGCCTCGGCCACGTCCGGTCCGGCCGCCACGCAGGAGTTGGGCGCCGCCCGGCCGGCCACAATCGCTTCGGCGTTGGCACTGCAGCCCGGAAGCCCGCACCCGCCGCAGTTGGCGCCGGGCAGGGCATCCTCAATGGAAAGGATTTTAGGATCGACATAGACGTAGAAAACTTTGGACGCCACAGCCAGTACGATACCGACCGTGATCCCAATGCCCCCTAACAACACTAAAGCTGGAATGATCGACTGCCCCATACCTTGTTTCCTCCGGTCAGACGATGGCGATGATATACGCTTTTAGAAAATGGCGTCGAACTTGCACTTGTCGAAACAGGTCATACACTGGATGCATTTTTCCTTGTCGATGCGGGCCAGCTGCTTCTTTTCCCATTCGATGGCATCCACCGGACAGGCCCGGGCGCACATGCCGCAACGCGTACAGAGGTCGGTATCGACCTCGAACTTTAACAGGGCCACGCAGCGTTTGGCCGGACAACGCTTTTCGTAAATGTGGGCCTCGTATTCGGCCCTGAAATAGCGCAGGGTGGACAGTACCGGGTTGGGGCCGGTCTGGCCGAGCCCGCAAAGCGCCGTCTCCTTGATGACGGTCGAAAGGCGCTCCAGTTCATCCAGGTCCCGGGGTTCGCCACGGCCGTCGCAGATTTTCACGAGCAGTTCGAGCTGGCGGCGTGTGCCCTCCCGGCAGGGGGTGCACTTGCCACAGGATTCATCCTGAATGAAGTCCATAAAAAAACGGGCCATATCGACCATGCAGGTGTTATCGTCCATGACGATGGCCCCGCCTGACCCCATAATGGCCCCCACCTTGGCGATTTCTTCATAATCCACCGGGGTGTCCAGATAATCTTCGGGCACACAGCCGCCGGAGGGTCCGCCCAGCTGGACCGCTTTGAACTTGCGCTTTTTGGGGACACCGCCGCCGATGTCGTAGATCATCTTGCGCAGTGTGGTTCCCATGGGCACTTCTTCCAGCCCGATATTGTTGATGTCCCCGGAAAGCGCGAAAACCTTGGTACCCTTGCTGGTTTCGGTGCCGACGCTGGCATACCAGGCCCCGCCGTTAAGGATGATCTGAGGCACATTGGCCAGAGTTTCGACGTTGTTTAAAATGGTGGGTTTTTCCCAGAGCCCCTGATGGGCCGGAAAGGGCGGGCGCGGGCGCGGCATCCCGCGGCGGCCCTCGATGGAGCGCATCAGGGCGGTTTCCTCCCCGCACACAAAAGCCCCGGCGCCCTGATAAATCTCCACATGGAAATCAAAACCCGTGCCCAGAATGTCGTCACCGATCAGACCGCGTTCGCGGGCCTGTTCGATGGCGATCCCCAGACGCCGGATGGCCAGGGGATATTCCGTACGCGCATAAACGTAACCCTGGTGAGAGTCGATGGCCCTGGCGGCAATGGTCATGCCCTCCAGCACGGCATGCGGGTCGGCTTCCAGAATACTGCGGTCCATGAAC
>JAERRP010000792.1 GCA_016735415.1 Desulfobacterales bacterium
GACCCGGGGCCACAATTTTGATCCGTGACTAATGAATACAGACGTACATCTGACGGCGGTTGAGTAGCACGCCCAATTTGAATCATTAAGTTTAAATATTAACAACGTCCCTAATAACTCTGTTGTTTCCTGTGATCCTGAAAAGCTGGCGCTGTTTAATATGCTGATTGATGCGAAATGCGATGTCAACATCCGTAATTCTAATGGGCAGACGGCGCTGTTTCAAGCAGTATCCAATAACGTTACCTGCATGCATCCGGCAGAGCGATTGCTCACAGCCGGTGCCGATCCTGATATTCAAGATGAACAGGGATCAACCGCACTGCATAAACTGGTCTACCTGCAGGAAAAAAAGCCGGCCAATACCCCGAATTTATTGTTGAAACACGGGGCCGACATCAATATAAGTGATAAAGCGGGAAGGACCCCTCTTCTTCCGGCTGCCTGCGATTCCGCTGGAATTGAGATTCTGCAAGCATTTCTTGATGCCGGAGCTGATCCTGCGGCAACAGACAACTATGGAAACACGCTCTTGCATCTTGCAGCGGAAAACAGTAAAAAGGGTGCTGTCGGGAGAGTGCGAATAGTATTATCGGTTATTTCCGCCCTGAATCACCGAAATGAATATGGAAAAACAGCATTGGATCAGGCCTTGGGCCGCAACACCAGTAAAGTTGTCCATGAGCTTGAGCAGGCAGGAGCTAAGGCAAGCCCTTAATAAAGATGAAACGGTTGGATATTTGATGGTCGAGACAGGGGATGACAAAGAAAGCGGAACTGTTGGAGCAGATAGAACAATACGAGTCCGAACCGGCCAGACTGATTACATCTCGGGAAGTGACCCCCTGCGGAAACAAACCGGCGCTGAAATTATTGCGCCGCAGCCCGATTTTGACGTCGCCCGCTTTCCTTACACAGCGGTTGGTGACGGCGATATCTTTAGATTCGACGGCACGGGACCTAAAGTGAAGGCCATTCATACACCGGGACAAACGCCGGGCAGCACGAGCTATCTGATCGATGAAAAATACCTTGTTGCCGGTGACGCTGTTTTTATCCTCCCCATCGGCCGACCCGACCTGGAGGGTATGGTCGAAGCTGCTTTTTAACACCATGACGGAAAAGATCCTTAAATGGGATGCTGCAACCATTGTTCTCCACGGCTATTACATGGACTGGAGAGAAGCCGATGAAAAACTGATCTTTAACATTCATAAAGGAGAAGGGCCAGATGAAAAAGTCTAAAGGATTGGTCGCATTGATTTTAACAATTGCTCTATTTTTTACTTTTGGGGCATCCCAAGGGATGGCTGCCGATAAAATCAAGGTGGGGATTGTTTTGCCCCTCACCGGAAAACTGGCAAAGTTCGGAGAGATTGAAAATAAATCTTTTCTCATGGCACTTAAGGAGATCAACGCTGCAGGAGGGGTAAACGGTAAAAAAATCGAACTGATTATCGAAGATACGATGGGAAAACCGGATGTGGGACGCAGCGCCATCGAGAAACTGATCACCCAGGATAAAGTTGTGATGGTAGGTGGTGGTTATTCCAGTTCCGTGACATGGGCAACCATTGCCGTGGCCCAGCAGAACAAAATGCCGTTTCTGGTTAACACCGGCTCTGCCGACAAAATCACAGAGCAGGGATGGGAATACATCTTCAGGTTGAATCCACCTGTGAGTGAGTATCCGGGTGCATTTGCATCATTTTTAGAAACAATCGCAACAGATGTGAAGACGGTTGCGATTCTTCATGAAAATTCTCTTTTCGGTCAATCCGGTTCAAAGAAGTTCGCCAAGCGATGTGAAGCGCTCGGTCTGGAAGTGATCATGAAAGAGGGTTACGAAGCTGGGGCCATCGATTTTAAGCCCTTGCTGATTAAGGTCAAGTCCAAGAAAGCGGATCTGGTTTATATGATTTCTTACATTATGGATGCCTCCTTGCTTATGCGGCAATCCAAGGAGCTCAACCTGAACCCCAAGCTTTTCGTGGGCGGCGCCGCCGGCTTCACCCTGCCTGAATTCAAGAAGAATGCAGGGAAAGCTTCAAATTATGTTTATTCCGCAACGCTCTGGACACCTTCCGTGCCGTATCCCGGCGCCCAGGCCTATTATGACAGGTTTGTCGAGACATATAATGAACCAACCGAATATCACGGGGCTGAGGCATATGCTGCAATGTATGTCATTGCAGACACATTAAAAAGGGCGAAATCACTGACACGCGAGGATGTCAGGAATGCCCTTGCCGAGACAGACATGATCACGGCATTCGGCCCCGTCAAGTTTATCTCCTATGATAAAAAGACCAATCAGAACAAACTTCCCACCTTTCTGGTACAGTGGAAAGACGGCAAACTTGAGACAGTATGGCCCAAAAAGGTTGCTACCAAGGGTTTTATTTACCCGACACCTAAATGGAGTAAACGATAAGCGATAGATACCCACCGGCTTACGCCCGGCGTCTTCTGCTAAAACTGATGAAAGGGCGGGGTTTTCCCGCCCTTTCATTTGAGTAGTTAAATGGTTGAGTTATAGTACAGGAGAGATTCTATGGAAGTTTTTCTGCAAACCCTGGTGGCCGGAATTTTAAAAGGCGGTCTTTACGGTCTAATCGGCCTAGGTATGAGCCTGATTATGGGTGTAATGGGAATCATTAACCTGGCTCACGGCCAATTGATGATGGTGGCCATGTACGTCACCTTTGTTTTATCCCATTATCTGGGTATAGATCCGTACATATCGCTTTTTGTCAGTATGCCGGTTTTGTTTTTTCTCGGCGTGGTGATTCAAAAATATACGCTGAACCCACTGATGGAAGTCGATTCGATTTTACCTGAAAACCAGGTGCTGATGACGGTTGGGATCGGGATGGTGTTGACCGAAATCGCCAGATTTATTTTTACTTCCGACTATAAATCGGTTCAAACGAACTATTCCGATGCAACATTTTATCTTGGAGAGATTTCTTTCAGCGTCGCTCTTGTCATTGCCTTTTGTATCGCCATCGGATTTACACTGTTTATGTTCTGGTTTTTGCTGAAAACGGATATCGGGAGATCGATTCGCGCGACTGCCCAGGATAAAGACGCAGCATTACTGATGGGCGTTAATTCCAAACGCATAACCGTTATTACGTTCGGCCTTGGTTCGGCACTGGTAGGCGCCGCAGGTACGGTGCTGATGCCCATCTATTACCTGTTTCCGGATATAGGCGGGCCCTTTACACGAAAAGCTTTTGTCATCACCATACTGGGTGGCTTGGGATCCACGGTGGGAGCGATTTTTGGCGGGTTGACTCTGGGCCTGGCCGAAGCCTTTGGTGCCACTTACATTGGTAGGGCTTATGCCGACATGTTCGGTTTTCTGATTTTTATCCTGGTGCTATTGTTTTTCCCCGGGGGTTTCAA
>JAERRP010000674.1 GCA_016735415.1 Desulfobacterales bacterium
CCGCCCGCCAGCAAGTTATCCAGAGGTCGGGCGAGGCCCAGTCGGTCCAGTCCGGCATGCAAGACCGCCCACCGGGCGGCCGGTCCGGCGGCGGACGCCTGCGGGTCGGTCAGGGCCGGATTTTCCGCGTTCACGATTTGCCGGAGGCGCTGGCGGTTTTTCCGCCGCTGCCGATCCGCCCGCAGATAATGGATGGCCAGGGCAAAGCAGAGGACATCCATAAAGACGATGATGGTGATGACCGTGTGCATATCAGCGGACCTCTTTGCGGAAACGGAACAGAGACGGCCGCAACTCCATTCCGTAGGTCTTGATGTGTTCGGCGAAGATCGGTATGATGCCGGTAGCGTTGAAATTGCCGAAGATGCGCCCGTTGGCGTCCACGCCTTCCTGATTGAAGACAAAGATATCCTGGGTGACGATGGTGTCCCCCTCCATGCCGGTAATTTCCGAAACGGACCGGACCCGGCGCTTGCCGTCGGGCAGGCGCACCAGCTGTACGATGATGTTCACGGCGCTGGCAATGAGGCCGCGCAAGGCCCGTTCCGAAAAGGCTACCGTACCCATGCTGGCCATGACTTCCAGACGCGTCAGGGCATCGCGCTGGCTGTTGGCGTGAATGGTGCTCATGGAGCCGGGATGCCCGGTGTTCATAGCCTGGAGCATATCCATGACTTCGCCGCCCCGGGCCTCGCCCACGATGATCCGGTCCGGCCGCATGCGCAGACTGTTTTTCACGAGATCGGTAAGCGTGACTTCGCCCCGTCCCTCGACGTTGGGCGGTCGGCCCTCCAGCGAAATCACATGGGGCTGATTGAGACGCAACTCGGCGCTGTCTTCGATGGTAAGGACGCGCTCCGTGTCCGGGATGTAGCCCGAAAGCACATTGAGCAGGGTGGTCTTGCCGGCGCCGGTGCCGCCCGAAATCAAAATGTTGAGTTTGGCGTGCACGGCCGCGCGCAGGAATTCAATCATTTCGGGTGTCAGCGACTGGCTGACGAGCAGGTCTCCTCGACCGATGGGTTTGCGGCCGAACTTGCGAATGGAAAGCACCGGTCCGTTCAGGGACAGGGGCGGAATGATCACGTTGACCCGCGAGCCGTCCGGAAGGCGGGCGTCCACCATGGGGGAGGACTCGTCCACCCGGCGTCCAACCCCCGCAACGATTTTGTCGATGATCTGGGTCAGGTGACTGCTGTCCCGAAACTGAATCGGGGTGAGGGTCAGCACCCCGTCTCTCTCAACGTAGACCTGTTGCGGACCGTTGACCAGGATGTCCTGGATGCGGTCATCCTTGAGAAGGGGGTTGATGGGGCCCAGTCCCAGTATTTCGTCCATCAGGTCCACGACCAGGGCCTTGCGCTCCTTCTGATTCAGGGGAATGCGCTCGGCATTCGTGATGTCCTGCAGAGCATCATGGATGGAAGTGGTCAAGGCCTCCCGGGGCAGATCGGCAACAGTAGCCAGTTCCAGTTGTTCCACCAGACGGAAGTGTACCCTGGATTTCACTTCCTGATAGACGCCCTGGTCGACCTGGTCGCCCGAAGGAAGGCTTTCCGAATGCTGAGGCCATTGCTGGCTGGCTTGAAGGCGTTCACCGAGTTTCATGGCAGCGGCCTAGTTTCCGTGGAACGGTGGATCAGTTTCTGCCACCAGGACCGTTTCGGCGGCGCCCTGGGGATTCCGAAAAGACGAATCCCCAGGGCGCAATAGTCCCGATGAATGGGTTTTTTTCCGTGGGCTGCGTCCAGTGGTACACCGGCCACCACGGCAGAAAGGAAGGTGGCGTGGTCATTGCTCAAAGTCGCGAAGAGGGGCTGCTGGAAGACGGCCTCCATATCTTCCCGGGTGATATCGTCCGAGGACTGGAAACGGTTGGCCACAATTTTAATCTTTTCCCGGTCGTAGTTGAGCTGTTCGAAGAGCTCCTGGGTTTTGCGGACATGTTTGATGACCGGTATCGACTGCTGCACGGGCAAAATGAGATGGTCGGCCTTGTCGGTGATGGCCAGGGTTCGTTCGGAGAGGGTATGGGGTAAATCGACCACGATGTAGTTCAGGTAAGGTTTCAAGGCCTCCAGAATGCGGCTGATGTCCTGGCCGGACACCCGGTCGGCGTCGTTGATTTCATCGGATGCCGCCAGAACCCGGAATCCCTTGGGATGCCGGGTAAGGGAAGAAAGCAGCAACTGTTCGTCCATGCGTTCGATGTCGTTCAGGAAATCGAAGGGTGTGTAGAGCGGGCCCAGATCCAGGTAGGTACTGACATCTCCGAGGTAGAGATTAAGGTCCAGCAGCAGGACGCGCGTGTCCGTCAGATGATGGAGGGTGTCGGCCAGGTTTACGGCCAGACTGGTAACGCCCTGTCCCCCCTTGAGGCTGAAAACCGCCGCAATTTCGGCTGTCGAGACGGTGCTGGCCGCTTTCCGCCGGAGGTGTTTTTCCAGGGCCGGAACAATTTCGGCTCTGGCCCGCGGCAGGTCGAAGAAATCGCAAATGCCCGCCCGCAGGCCTTTCAAGAGGAGATCAGGATCGCGCTCGGCACCGATCATGACGACACTGAGTTCAGGAGCCTCCCGCCGGGCGCGTTCGATCAGGGGGATGGCCTTGTCGACCGTCCCGCTGACATCCACGAAGAGCACATCCGGGGACGACTCCCGGAGTGCGGCCAGAGCCGTACCGTAGTCGCTCAGTTTTTTGACAATCTGCATGATGGGGTCGACCTCGTTGATCACTATGTCGGCCAGATCGGACTGGCCGTTGACAATAATGCCGGTAAATTTTGGTGTTTTCATGGGCGGTGTCCGTTCGTCCGGTCGTCAGCGGTTGAACCCGATATCGCCGACAAAGGCCGGCGGGTTGGCCAGCCCGACCGAAGGGGTAGCCGTTGGCGTTGTCTGCTTGCCTGCGTCAGGCAGGGCACCCGATGCTTCGACCCCCTTGGCCTCAGGCGCCGATCGTTCCGACAGGTGTTCTTCGGCAGCGCCATTCGCAGCAGGAATGTCGATGCCCCGGTTTTTAAAAAAGAAGTCCACATCGTCAACAACGTCACGGGCATTTTCTCCGGGGAGATCGGGCACCTCGTCACGATCCAGAGCTTTGACCAGGCGCGGTGTGACGAGCACCACCAGTTCGGATTCGTCTTTCTGGTACTCCTTACTGGTGAAGAGCGCGCCAAGGATGGGAATGTCTCCCAGAAAGGGGATCTTGTTGATATTTTGCCGGCTGGTTTCTTTCAGCAGGCCGGCCATGATGAATGACTGTCCGTCGCGCAGCTGCAGGGTGGTAGCGCTCTTGCGGGTCTTCAGCCCCGGGACCTGGACCCCGCCCGACCTGACTGCCAGGGAGTAGTCCACATCGCTGACCTCCGATGCGACGTTCAAGGAAATGGTATCCGGCCCCAGGACCGTAGGCGTGAAGCGCAGCATAATGCCGAATTCTTTGTATTCGATGGTGGTCTGGCCCTCGCTGCCCTGTACCGGGATCGGAAACTCCCCTCCCACCAGGAATTCAGCCGGCTGGCCGCTCATACTGACCAGGGTGGGGTTGGCCAGGAAGCGCGCCAGGTTCTGCCCCTTGAGCAGACTTAAAATGGCCAGGGTGTCGCCGTTTACGGCATGCAGGGCCACCTGGAAGGCATCGCTGAAGGGTGCGTTGATGGTGGTCAGGCTTTCGGTGACCTGGTTGACGACCCCGTTGTCTTTGGTGGCCAGTCCGCCGCCTTCGGTTTCGCCGACGGAGAACACTCCGATGTTCCATTTGGAATTGTTCAGAAAGCCCAGTCCCATTTTCTTCATTCCGGAGCGGGATACTTCCGCAATTTTCACTTCCAGCTGGACCTGCTGGGTGCCGCGTATCGTGATCAGATTGGTGGTGTTCAATCCGAAACTGCCGACAATCTGGCGGATCCGGTCGAGGGTGCCGACGCTTCCGACCTGGCCGTTCATGATGATACTGTCCGGCGCGCTGTAGAGTTGAATCCGGGCATCCGGCACCAGTTCTTCCAGACGCTGGGATACGAAAGCCAGCAGGTTGCCCGGGACAAACACATTGATCTCGTAGACCTGGGCATTTTGGTCGCCGTGCCAGAGGATCAGGTTGGTCTGGCCTGGATTCTGTCCGGCCACCAGGAGGATCTGATGGGGCGTCAATAACTGGACGTCGGCAATGGCCGGGTCGGCCACCGACACCCGGGTGATCGCTTTCCCCGTGTATTTGAGAAACGACTTGTGCACGGCCACGTCGATGCGGCAGGCGCTTTCGGCAAAGTCGGTGCAGGTGTCGGCCTGGCATGGTACTGCAAGAGGGCCGGCCAGGATTCCCATTCCGAAGAACAGCAGCATGACGGCGATCCACCCCGGTGACATCTTCGATCGTGCCCGGCGGATGTATGGTCTGGGGCCTGTCGTGGCGGGTAAGAACTTGAGTATCACAATCTGCCAAACCTTTTCGGCACCGCTGATGAAAAAGATCGTCATCAGTAGCCGGTGTAGAACTCGCGTTTGCTGGCGTTGGTCCCCCGGAAAATGTCCACTTGATGATAGCGGTGCTGACGGGTGAGCAGATCGGCCAGGGCCTGCCCGTCGGAATTTGTGCGGGACGGGTCTGTCCCGTTGCGGGCCAGCAGCCGGATGACGCTTTTTTGGGTGGCATCCCGTACCACGGTAAGTTTTTCGGCCTCTCCGGGGGCGACCAGCAGGGTGACCCGCCGGCTTTCGCGTGCCAGGGTCATGCCCGCCTCCAGGGTCGGTGCAATGGCCAGGATGGCCACATCCTGAAGGAGAAAACGGGTGGCCATGCGGTATTCGGTGACCCGGCCTTGGGCCCCGGGATTGGTGTCGCCGCTGCTGGAAAATTTACTGAAGGGGCAGGTCACCAATACGTCCACTCGGTCGCCGGGCATCAGGCGGCTGAGGATTCCGTCCGTATCACTGATCTGGATGGTCATGGCCCGCATGCCCGACGGGATGGCGGCGGTCAGGGCCTGATTTCCCCGGGTCAGTTTTTCGGCCCCGGTCACGCTCGAAAAAACCGCGGCGTCGGTGTCGACTTCTTTACGGTCCTGGGGATTGCGGGCCACGAGCCGAAGGGCACCGCTTTCCGCGGCCGCGGCCAGCAGGAGCGCATCCGCCGACGTCACCAGGAGATCAACCCGGATCGCCGGGGCCGTGCTGCGGCGGGCTCCCTTGAGAGGCGATCCGGCGGTCCCGACATTCCAGATCTCCTGGCTCTGGATAAGGACCCGCGCTACCTGAGCCGTCGGCCCCCCCTCCAGGGCCGCGGTGATCAGAACATCCACCCGATCGCCGCACTGTAAACCACCGGCTTGAATGTCGTTGGCGGCCGTTTGGACGGTAAACAGGCGGTATCCCTTCGGAATCGGTCGCCGGCTGTCTACCGGAGCGGCTTCCGTTTTAGGGGGCGGAGCGGGGGCCGGTGCTTTCGGCTTGGATGCCCGCTTCAGTTGCCAAGAAACCACCTGGGCAGCCAGCAGGGCCAGGCAGACGGCGACGCACAGGGCGATGATGCCGCGTTTGGATGTCATCGGTTCTCTTTCAGCCGCATGGTAAGGAAATCCTTCAACGTTATGGGAATACCATCACGGCCCGGGCACTCAGCGTCCGGGGCAGCAGGCATCTGGGCAGATACCCGGTCAGAGGTTGGCAGTTCAGGCTGCGCACGGCCACCTCGATGCGGTGGGGATTTTTGCGCAGATTGGTTTCGATCTGGTCGTCGTCCACATCCGTGAACCAATAGGCAATTTTGAAGGCATCTCGGGCAAAGGCCTCGGGATCCTCGTTGTGAGCGCCCCAGTTGCGTGCTTTGAGAGCTGCCCGGGCACCGGTGGATACGGCATTGGTCAGCACGATCTGCTGAGTCAGCACCCAGCCGTATTCCAAAACGGTAAACAACAGCAGCAGGAAAATCGGCACTACGAGTGCGAATTCCACCGCTGCCGCTCCTTGGTCGTGACGTTTTCGCATGGATCTAACCGATCAGCTGCAGGCCCAAAAGATGGCCGACCACACCAAGGCCGAAGGCAATGGAATAGGGGATGTCGGCCGAACAGAAGGCTGCCGGGCGGCGCTCACCCCGCAGCGCGGCCCGGACATCCCGGCCGAGATGCCCGATAGGGGCCAGGCGGCGGTGGTGCCCGATCAGGATCAGGGCCAAAATCGCACCGGCGGCCGCCGTCAATACGAAAAGGTTAAGGGTGGCGACCGGTCCCAACCATGCGCCCAGTGCCGCCATCAGCTTGACATCGCCGCCGCCCATGCCGCCCATCAGGAAGAAAACCAGCAGCAGACCGCTTCCGGTGAACAGGCCCGTTAGGGCAAACACGGCACCCTGCCCCCCC